>JALNZH010000326.1 GCA_023229405.1 Bacteroidota bacterium | reverse complement strand
AATTTAACCCCAGAGGATTTCCGATAGCAAGCGCCCATTGCCCGACCTGTACTTCATCAGAATTCCCCAGCATCGCTGTAGGTAGATCGGCAGCTTCAACTTTAACAACAGCGACATCGGTGAGAGGATCGGCGCCGATTAATTTTGCTTTGAACCGGCGCGAATCGTTCAAGACGACTTCAATACCGTCGTCCGTAGCATTTTCAACAACATGATTATTTGTGACGATGTAACCGTCTTTGGTTACGATGACACCGGAACCTGCACCCTGCGTCTGTCCTTCTGGTTGACGGAAACGAAAATCGGGGAAGAAACGGAAGAACTCCTCATCATGTCCCTCCGGTTTCTTTGCATTCGCCGTCACACTGATAAATACAACGGACGGTGTCGCCTCTTTGGACACTTTAACGAATGCATCGTTCGCCGCTTGAAGATTCAAATCCGTTTTTGCGGGCGATTTATCGGATCCGAGTGTGACCTGCTTTTGCTGTGCAAATCCCAAATCGACGCCATCCATATCGGAGACCAGAACTGCGCCAAAAATTATTCCGATCGTAATAAAAAAGAATGCAGCAAGAATGGAACGTTTCATAATGGACTACTCCTGATTAATTTCATGATTCCTGAACTAACTCATAGTTTGTAACAACGAAAGCGAACGTAAGGTTCTTACACCATCAATATGATACCGTAAATACGATTGAAGCACTGCAAGTAACTCATCCCTCATCGAAGCACTCAATGAAATGGAGACTGAACGATCCAGGGAATTTCCGTGGAAAAACAATAAGGATTTCAGCACTCCTCCCGACAACCTCACTCCGCTTTGCTGTGCTTCTTCGGAACATATTGAGCAGGTGAATTTCCCGTCAGACAGTCTGAGCAATCCGTACGCGAATTGATGTTGTTCCATTGTTCGTCCGCAGCGGCTGCATGCGTCAATAGTTATTCCGAATCCGAATTGATGGAATATTTTTACAATGAATGAAAGGAATACATTCACAGCATTTTTACTCGAACTATTCATCACTCGTAACGACTCCACCAGCATATCGAACACAAGACCGTTTTCCTCTTCGTCATGCATAACCATATTTATCAGTTCTACCAGCGCAAGTCCGGCGAACATCCTCTCCGGATCATCCTGCATACGACTCATGGGCGTTACAATCTCGCTTTTCGACAGTAGATGCAGATCCTTCTGTTCCTTTTTATAAAATACGACCGACGAGACGGTCATCGGTTCCAATGAAGAACCGAATTTGTTCGATTTCTGATTTCGCGCCCCCTTCGCGATCACTTTCGTCTTGCCGTACTGCCTTGTATAGAGTGTAACGATTTTACTCGTATCGCCATACTTCATCGTACGAAGCACCACTGCCTGGGTTTCGACAATCATCGGGACACCAAACGATGATACGGCGCAGTGTGAACACCGGTTTCCGTAATAATTCCAGAGATCAATGTATTGGGAGTAACATCAAACGCCGGTGAAAACACATCGGAATCCACAGGAGCAGTTCGTTTCCCGAATCCGTTGATCACTTCATCCGCACTCCGTTCTTCGATGATCATTTGATCGCCGGATGGGATGGCCGGATCGATTGTTGAAGATGGAGCAACGATATAAAACGGAATGTTATGTTCTTTGGCAAGTACTGCAAGATTATATGTACCGATTTTATTCGCCGTATCGCCGTTAACGGCTATCCTGTCTGCACCGGTAATGACGAGATCAATCTTTTTTGATTTCATCGTCCACGCTGCCGCATTATCCGTAATTAATGTTGCCGGAATTCCCTCTTTCTGCAATTCCCACATTGTCAATCGCGCCCCCTGAAGCAGCGGCCTGGTTTCGTCTGCGTAGACGTGTATTTTTTTCCCGGAATGATGAGCGGAAAACAATACACCGAACGCTGTTCCGATCCCTCCGGTCGCCAGTGCACCGGTATTACAATGCGTCAAAATCGATGCCCCGTTTGGAATTAACTCCGCACCGGCTTTTCCCATCGCTTCACACATGGTGCGGTCTTCGGTGTGTATCGCAACTGCTTCCGCTTTTAATTTTTCAAAGAGCATTTTTGGAGTATCACTGGAGTTTAGACGAAGAATCTTCCGCATTCGTTCCAACGACCAGAAAAGGTTTACCGCCGTAGGGCGGGTTGCTGCAATTGAGGCAGCAGCCGATTCTACTCGGTTCTTGAACGTCTCAGCTGATGCATCGATTGCAGAATGGGTTCCGAGCAAAACTCCATACGCTGCGGTTATTCCAAGTAATGGGGCTCCGCGGACTTTCAGCCGATTGATCGCATCAATAAGAACATCAAGATCATTTGTTTCGGTATACACTTCTGCATCAGGAAGCTGTGTTTGATCCAGAAAGCGAACCGACGAACCGTTCCACTCAATACTGTTAATCATTCCAAAAGAATTTAAACGACAAAGACGCTAAGACGGAGCGGATCATTTTCCTCATCGTCCCAGCGTCTTTATACCAGATTGCTGCACTAGCTTGTGATTATACCCATTGCAATTATGCTAGACATTGCACTGTTGCTGTTTCTACAAGAACATGCTTCCACCCGGCTCGGTAAAAAGAACTATGTCGTGTGCCGAATCGAAACAAGTTCGAGATTGCACTATTCGTCAAACTTCGACAACTGTTTGAACTCTCGGAATCTATCTTGAATTTTGAGGTACGACAACTCACGCAATCCATCCACCGAAACTTTTTCCACACAGAATGAGGCCATCGTGCTGCCGTAAATGACGGCGCGTTTCATATTCTCGAACGACAGATCATCGGTCTTTGCTAACCAGGCAGTAAATCCCGATGCGAATGTATCTCCCGCACCGGTCGGATCAAAAATATCTTCCAGCGGATATGCGGGAGCGGAGAAAATGTGGTCTTCATGGAACAACAACGCACCATGCTCCCCTTTTTTAATGATTAACGTTTTTGCTCCCATCGCACGGATTTTCTTTGCGGCACGGAGTAGGTTCGGATCATTCGAAAGCAGCCGAGCTTCGGAATCGTTTAGGATGAAGACGTCGAAGGACGGGATTGTCTTCATCAGTTCTTCTTTTTTCGTATCGATCCAGAAATTCATCGTATCGCCGACAACAAGCGTTGGCTTCTCCACCTGCTCCAGCACACGACGTTGCAGCGTCGGATCGATATTGCCGAGGCAAATGTACTTCGTTTTTTTATAGGACTCCGGAATTTTCGGGTTAAATTTTTCGAAAACATTCAAATTCAACGAAAGCGTGTCCCGATTGTTCAGATCATAATGATACCGACCGGACCAGCGGAATGTTTTTGCATCCTGAATCACTTCCAAACCGGTAAGGTCCACGCCGCGTTCGTTCAAAAAATCGATCGCCGACTGAGGATAATCTCCGCCCACAACTCCGACGAGGCGAACCGGCGTGGTGAAATAACTCGCCGCAACGGCAATATATACAGCTGATCCTCCAAGAACATCCGCTGCTTTCCCAAACGGTGTTTCAATATCATCAATGGCAACTGAACCGACAACTAGAATAGACACTGCGTGCTCCTTATTGTTTATTTGGTTTTATAATTAATGACGGCGGCTGTGCGTTGTTTCTAAAAGGGCCGATGTGCAACAACCGCAACTGCTCATCCGAAAGGTTCGATGTGGAAAACAAAATTATTCCCGACGCTTTGATTTCCCTGCAGACTTCGATCTGCTGCAACAACTGCGACGGCGTCAGTCGTAAATATGGTGCGAGTCCTACATGAAGCGGAAAATTTTCTCCAATCAACGATCTCATTTTCCCGATCGCCTCGGCGATCCAGTCGGTATTGACCGTATAGACCATCGGAGCAAGAAAATTCACATATCCGCTATTCGCCCAAGTGCCCCAGTTCTGCATCTTCGTTTTCTCAGCTTCCTCAATATCGGGAAAAATATCTGCGGATAAAAGTACTTCTGGATTCTCCCAACGAATTCTTTTTACGAATCCGGTAATGACCTGTTCCCGCCACAGACGCCATTGTTCCCATTGTTCAGGATGATCTGTCGGGTTGATTTCCTGCGGATCGACGCCGTATTGTTCTTTAAACCGAACTCTGGATACAGCACTGTAGTCGGACGATTCATCGAGTGGAACATTCACCGGATACCGGATATAATCCATCTGAATACCAGCCAGATCGGAATAAGTTGTTCGGATTTCCCGATATAACGATGCA
>JALNZH010000325.1 GCA_023229405.1 Bacteroidota bacterium | reverse complement strand
GCTCTGTCACTCAACATCGAAATCCTGAGCGAGCCCCGCGTTTCTTGTACAGCGAGTCGAAGGGCTCAATTACACTTCTGGAACTTCCCGTCCCATCATTTTATAGATATCGATAATCTGTTGTGCATTGTCCTTCGCTTCCTGAAGATTAGGATCGAGTTTCAGCACTTCGCGGTACTGCTTTAAGGCGTTCGGATACTTCACTTTCGGCGACAATGTATCGTTGAACATGTAAAAATGCCCGAATTTCATGTGCGCCGAGATCAACGAAAGCTTCAACGCCTGATCGTTCGGACTGCTCTTGGCAACCTCCATCAGTTCATTGATACCTTCCTGATACAACCCTGAGTTGACCAATTCACTGGCATGCTGTAATTTACTGCCGTCCGCTTTCGGCTCGGAGCACCCTGCTGCGATGACCGCAACGGTAAAAAGAACAAGTACGAATTTCATTCTATCAATTCCCTTTCTATATATAAAGACGGTTAATTTCTTACAATTGTACGAAAGAAACATGAAAAAATACACTAATCTTTCTTCTTTTTCATCGGAACATTTTTTATTTTACCTTCGTCTAATCTGTCGTTTACGGACAGCAGTACAATAAAAACTGAATGTCAGCCACCCTTGTTGTGGAACAAATTGGAATTGGTGTCTGACATTATGATTTTAAATTCGGAGGAAGAATGAACTACGATATTAAAGCGATCAATGAAAAGGTGAATAAAGAAAGCGCCTTTGTGGATTTGTTGACGCTGGAGATCAATAAGGTCATCATCGGTCAGAAACATATGGTGGAACGACTTTTGATCGGTTTGTTGGCGAACGGCCATATTTTGCTGGAAGGTGTTCCGGGATTGGCGAAAACCTTGGCAATTAAAACACTTGCTTCGGCGATCGATGCGAAATTTCAGCGTATCCAGTTCACCCCTGATCTACTCCCGGCAGATCTTGTTGGTACGCTTATCTATAACCAGAAGGATGGAAAATTTCAGACGAAAAAAGGACCAATCTTTTCCAATTTTATTCTTGCGGATGAAATTAACCGTTCCCCTGCAAAAGTGCAGAGTGCTCTGCTGGAAGCGATGCAGGAGCGTCAGGTGACAATCGGCGAAGAGACCTTTAAATTGGACGAACCGTTTCTGGTGCTTGCCACACAAAATCCCATTGAACAGGAAGGAACCTATCCGCTTCCTGAAGCGCAGGTGGACCGGTTTATGCTGAAAGTGAAGATTGGCTATCCGACCAAAGAAGATGAACTGAGCATTATGCGCCAAAATGTTTCCGGAAAGGTTATCGACATAAAACAGGTCGTATCCACGAAAGAGATCTTGAGAGCACGAGCGTCAATGCAGGAAATCTATATGGACGAAAAGATCGAACGGTACATCCTCGACATCGTCTTTGCAACGCGGAACCCGAAAGATGCTCAGCTTCCGAATCTTGCGAATCTGATTAACTATGGTGCATCGCCCCGCGCGACGATCTCTCTTGCACTGGCATCCAAGGCGTATGCATTTATCAAACGAAGAGGGTATGTTATTCCGGAAGATGTTCGGGCCATTGCGTTGGATGTAATGCGCCACCGCATCGGCGTTACGTACGAAGCAGAAGCGGAAGAGGTAACATCGGAAACGATCGTGCAGGAGATTTTGAATAAAGTGGAAGTGCCATAGGAAGTTGTTGAAGAAGTGAGTTTGTGAGTTTATCAGAAGGAGAACGTATACACAAATATGAAGACTTGAGTATATACCAAAGAGGATTACTCTTCTCAAGAACGGTTCGTGTAAGCTCCAGAGCTTTTCCAAGTTGTCCTTTCACATTCTTCACTCTTCGGAATGACAACAATATGTGGCTTTTCAGATGTTTCTAATAGTTAATTTTATTACGCAGTGTTGCAAATACTCAATTACTCGATCACTAATTTCATTATTCATTCTCAACGGCTTTAATGACTACTTCTGAGCTCTTAAAAAAAGTTAGACAGGTCGAGATCAAGACGAGAGGCATGGTCAACCAGGTCTTCTCAGGTGAATATCATTCCGTGTTCAAGGGACGCGGTATGGAGTTCTCCGAAGTGCGTGAGTATTCGTACGGCGATGATATCCGGAAGATCGATTGGAACGTAACAGCGCGGAACAACAAGCCGTATATTAAGATTTTTGAAGAAGAACGTGAGTTAACGGTGATGCTGGTAGTAGATGTGAGCCGGTCGGGTCAGTTCGGATCGTCGAATGCTACAAAACTCGAGATTGCAACGGAGATTTGCGCAGTGTTGGCGTTTTCCGCCATTCGTAACAACGATAAAGTGGGACTGATTTTATTTTCGGATGATGTGGAAAAATTTATCGCACCGAATAAAGGGAAGTCTCACATTCTCCGGATTGTCCGTGAATTGCTGTCGTATCAGCCAAAAGGGACTGGGACGAATATCAACGGCGCGCTGAAATACCTGAACAATGTCATCAAGAAACGTTCAATCAGTTTTGTATTGTCCGATTTTATCGATAATGAATATGACAATGCCCTCCGCATCGTCAGCAAACGGCACGATGTGATTGCAGTGACGATGAACGATCCGCGTGAACGGGAATTGCCGAAGATCGGATTAATCAAAATGAAAGATGCGGAATCCGGCCAGGAACGCTGGATCGATACCGGCGATGCGAATATCCGCCGCTCGTTCGATCAATTCTGGCGGCAGCATGATGATCGGATGAAAAAAGCGTTTCTTTCCACCAAGGTGGACACCATCACGATCGAAACGCATAAACCGTATTTGCGTCCTTTGGTAGATTTTTTCAAAATGCGCGAAGCACGGGTATAGTACAGTTTAATCGAACTAGCGATGAATGTAGAAAAACAAAAACAACAACAGACAAAGTATCTGCAATCGTTACGTGTGCATGGCAATTTTCTCCCCTTTTCAAGGAGGGGGCACGGGGTGGTTGGTGTATCTGCAACCTTTATAGTTGCAGTGTTTATGATCATTTTTTTTAGTCCGAATCTGTTTTCCCAGCAAGTATCCGTTAGCGCATCCATCGATTCCCAATCCGTTGTGATTGGCGATTGGATTCGATATTCGGTGGAAGTAAAACATCCTTCGTCCATAAATGTGACAATGCCGGTTTTCAAGGATACAATCGATCAGTTTGATATTGTTCAACAGGATACGATGCTGCGGACTGAAGAGAACGGCGAAGTATTGTTAAAAAAGAATTTTGTCATTGCGAAGTACGATGCAGGTTCATTCTATATTCCATCGTTTACTGTTCAGTATAAGAACGCACAGGGAATGATCGATGCTGCACAATCCAATCCAATCCAGGTAGAAATCCGCGGTGTAGAAGTTGATACTTCGCAGACAATTAAAGATGTAAAACCGCCCCTTTCTGTCCCGATGTCTGCGGAAGAAGTTGCTGCCTATGTCGGTATGATCGTCGCCATCGGCGGATTAGCCTACGCTCTCTATTACTATATGAAAAAGAGAAAACGCCTGGGCGGATCAGTGGAAGAGGAGAAGCGACCGAATATTCCTCCGCATGTATTGGCGATGATGCAATTGGAGGAACTGGAATCAAGACGATTGTGGCAGGCAGGAGAGCTTAAAGCGTATTATTCTGAGGCGACCGAAATTGTGCGCCGGTATTTTGAGCTTCGGTACGGAATTATGGCGCTGGAATTGACTACTGCTGAAG
Source organism: Bacteroidota bacterium (assembly GCA_023229405.1). GTDB lineage: Bacteria > Bacteroidota > Ignavibacteria > UBA10030 > UBA8401 > UBA8401. The sequence goes on along the minus strand of JALNZH010000325.1, from coordinate 540 downwards.
TGATGGCTCAGCTTGAACAATTTAAAATGCAGAAACATACTCTCACATCGATTGAGTTAATGTTGACTGGCGCAGATCTGGTTAAATTTGCAAAGGTTCAGCCGGCGGCTGCCGAAAACGAACAGGTAATCTCACAAGCCCGTTCAATCGTAGAACAAACAATGCCAGTTGTTGAAAAACAAGCATCAATTGTTGGTTCGAACCAACAAAGTGTATCAATATAAAATTCTGTTGTAATGTACTTGTTGTCTTTGAATTTTTTTACAACGCTGTGATATTTTGGAGGAGTGAACGGGTATTTTACTCCTGAAAGTGCGGAGATACAGAGTGGGTCTGAAATCATGAAGGGACTTTTGATGACGTTTTTTGCCATCTACGGGCAAGTGCGAACGGGATTCATCGCGCACGTTACATTTCGCAAGGGGTTCTTGTGCTTCTTTTCTTGTGCCGACCAAATCTTTATACCATGTCGGCATTCCTTCGGAACCCCGTCAAGAAAAGAAGGAATAAGTTTTTCTCTTTTATGATTTATTTTGGATA
>JALNZH010000324.1 GCA_023229405.1 Bacteroidota bacterium | reverse complement strand
TTGATTACCATCCTTCGTCTCGCTTCGTTCGCTCAGGACTGACTCAAGGTAATCGGAGATCCGTTCGATTTCGAATCCGCGGTTGTTCGTTTCCGTTGCAGTTTCCCAGGTTAACTCAACACCTCCTCCATTGACTGCAGCCGTGAATGACAGGAGTTCAACAGGAAGAGGTGATCCATCAGGATTCTGCCAGGAGAGATATGGATAACCGCCATTAATCTCCGTATCTATGCTCCACACCAAGGAACTCCATCCGGCATCGATAAAGGTTGATTGCATCTTCATTTCTGCCGTTGTTTTTGGTGTTGCTCCCACACCGGACGATTGATACGACAATGTCGCATCGAAGAAGTTGTTATTATATGTTCCCCCCTCGTCATAACCCGCAAAACCTTTATCGCTTGGCTCAATTCCACCGGCAGACTGTTCTCTTCCGGCGGGATTGACGACTCTTGTAAACTGAACAGTACCGGTAGTCATGAATGCGTATACAACGATGCCTGTAGAAAAGCAACAATCAATCGTACCGCCGTAATTGTCTCCGACAAACCCACCAATACTGGTAGAGGTACCGGATGAGCGGGTAACATCCCCTTTGGTGTAACAATTGTTAATGGTATAGCTCCCATCAATGTATCCCGCAAAGCCACCGACAGAAACCAATCCGGAGACGCTGCCGATGTTGAAGCTGTTGCCCACAGAGGACTCGTTGAACAAATATCCGATAAGACCGCCGACATATGATTCACCCGATACGTTACCGTTATTGGAGCAACTGTCGATTGCAGTAGAACTTGCGTTGCCAATAAATCCGCCAACATACTCTGTTCCGGTTACGATGCCGGCGTTGTAACTATTGTTCAAAGATCCTGCTTCGCTATATCCGACCAATCCGCCGATATTTGACGTACCGGAAATATTGGCGCTATTGCTGCTATTGGTAATGGTACCATTATTCCCTCCCACCACTCCGCCGGTCATTCCTGTCCCTACGATATCGCCTTCTGTAGAGCAATTGTCAATTTCACCGTTGTTCCATCCTACGATTCCGCCGATCTCACTATACGCGGTGATATTCATTGCGGTCAGGCAAACATTTTTGATCGATCCGGAATTACTATAACCGAAGAATCCCTGACTGAAGCCCGCTTCGGGGCGGTTGATGTACAGACCGTCGATGGAATATTCATTCCCATCGTAGGAACCGGAAAACGACGTGTCTGCATTTCCGATCGGGATCCATCCCTCCCCGTTATTATAAAAATCCCCGCCGCTCTCAAAATCACTTGCGATAAACGAAATATCGGCAGTCTGTTTAAAATGCGAAGACCAATGAGGAGCATGTTCCGATAGATTCCTCAGATCGGTCGTATTGGCGATCAGGTACGGATCGATTGAGGTTCCGGAACCGTACCAAAAAATCGTACCGAACGACAATTGAGATCCATAATATGTCACTCCGTCATCTACAACAAACGCGCGGAGATAATAGGTTGTTGCCGGAGTCAGACTGTTGATAGAAGATGAATAGCTTCCCGTCTGCGCGACGGCACCCAATTCGACCTTTGTATCAGCGGTGGTCGGAGTACCGGAAGTGTTCCAGCAAAAACCATGCTGCGTACTGCTTGTCTTCCCCGCAATACCGACGAGAGCGGCGCCGGTACCAGTGATGCTGGAAATGGAGAATGTAATCACTTCAAAGTCCGGAGCATTGGTAAAACCTTGCATCGAAAGGAACGGATATCCGTTGTGTTCAGCCGGATTCATCCCCCACGCATTCAACGTTCCATTGATCGTCTCATCCAAAAAATCCCAACCGTTTTCAAAATAAAATGTTACATACTCTTTCATCTCGACCGTGGTTTTCCCGGTCCCTGCTGCGCTGACGGATTGTCCGCTTGTTTGTGTATCCCAAAATGAATTGGAGACCGTGGCCGAACTGACCGATCCGATCAAACCGCCGACCGAGGTCGTGCCGCTGATGCTGCCGGTGCTATAACAATTGGTGATCGTTCCGGAGGTAATCCTTCCCGCAAGTCCTCCGACAAATCCTGCACCGTTGACGCTGCCGCTGCTGAAACTGTTGGAGATCGTCGTACCGCTCGTACAATCTCCAACTAATCCTCCTGCATAATTTCGGACGTTGGTTACACTCCCGGTGAAATAACTTCTTGAAATACTTCCGTCCGAGATACGTCCGACCAAACCGCCGGTATTATCCAGTGATCCGGAGACAGTGCACGTACTGTAACTATTGCTGATGGTGCCGTTCGTGGATATCGAACCTACCAATCCTCCGGTTTGATATCTGCCGCTGATCGCACCAGTGCTGTAACAATTATTCATTGTGCTGCCGATCAATAATGACGCAATAGCGGTAGGATACTGCTGTCCAGTAATATTCACATTCAGCATTCCGATGTTGGTGAAAACGGCACCAACGGTATAACCAAATAATGACTGCATATCGACTCCGGAGCGGCTGATAAATAATCCATCGATCGTATAATGGTTCCCGTCATATGAGCCGGTGAAACTCACCGTGATATTACCGATCGGCGTCCATCCCCCTCCGCTGAACCATGTTGATGTTTCGGAAGCATTAATATTTGCTGTCTGTCGATACTGCGCTCCCCAGCGGACAGCCTGGGTCGGACTTGATACTACTGCATTACTGGCGGCGATCCAATACAAATTCTCCAGAGTGCCGATCTGGTACGGATCGCCAACAGTACCGCTGCCGGAGGGCGCTGTTGCCGTTTGCGAAAGTGCCTGGAAGAAGATCAACATTGAACAAAGGATCATTCTTTTTATCATCGGTTTCATTTGTCACCTTTCAGTAAGTGGATGGACGATCATTAATGAAGTTGGTGCACTGTTGATCTGTCACCGTGCACTATCGAGGGTATTACAGACAGAATGGTGTGGATTTAAAAACAGAAAGGGCGTCCCGTTAACCGGAACGCCCTTGAGAAGAAATTTTCCTGTCCTTGAGAGGAGGGGAAAAGCAGGAATCGACGAATTTATTTGACCAACAATCCCGCAGGTTGCACGGGATTACTCGTATAATAACATCATTTGACGAGCAACATTTTTTTTGTTGCTGTATGGTGTACACTCTTTAATGTATAGAAATAAATGTCGCTTGGCAACTGCGAAGCATCGAATAAAACATCCTGTTCACCTGCCAACTGCACACCATTTACCAGAGCTGTGACTTATTTATCTGGCATATTGTAGACTTCTGTTGTCTGAAAGTTTAATGCTGCTGTATGTCATCACGTACAGTGGAACTCCCGGACAGAATTCTGCGCAACACGTTTTTTGAAGATAGCATCTACATATTCTCGGTGCTCTTCGTTTTCTCCGTGGCGATCCATAAAAAAAGGAAATGCCAAATCATTTTTTTTTTGACTTGGCATTTCCATCCCCCTGTGTAATTAGAAGTTTACTTCATCAGCATCAGTTTCTTCACCTGAACTTTACTGCCGCTGACCAACCGCGCGAAATAGACACCGCTGGCGAAGCGTGATGCATCGAAGATTTGTTGATGATAGACTCCTGCCTCCAACACTTCCTCAACCAGCGTTACAACTTCTCGTCCGATGGCATCATAGATCTTCAGCGTCGTCTTGCCTGATTCCTGAAGAGTGAAGCCGATGGTCGTGGCAGGATTGAACGGATTCGGATAGTTCTGTTCGAGTCCGAATGAGAGCGGCGCAATATCTTTTACCGAGGTCACCCCGGAAGAGACGGCCCGGACGTAGGAAAAAGTACCGCCGGAGCTCGAACTTCCGTACGTAAGGAATTTCACATCGATGTAGATCTTCTCCGCAACCAATTGCAGCACCAGGTTCTTTCCAATCAGTGATTGAGGATCGTTAACGGAAAGTGAGGTGAACGTCTTGTACGTCAGGGTGGCGAACGAATCGGTCGTACCGAACGCCCACAACGTTCCGTACGGAGAATTTGTTGACGAGACATTTTCTTTTCGAATATTGAATATTCGTTGACTGCTGGCCCGTGTGATCCAGACAGAATCTGAAATACGGTCCTGGTTTGCCGCCAGCGTCCAATCAACTGATCCCGCTTTGGAAAAGGTAATCGTTCCGTTCGAACTGCTCCATGCGGTCTGCGCAGAGAGGATGTGTGAAACAATTACGAGCGCACTCAAAATACTATATTGTACTTTCATAAAAATGCCTTTCATATTCAATGATGTTCGTTTATTTCCTTCTTTAGTGTATAAA
>JALNZH010000323.1 GCA_023229405.1 Bacteroidota bacterium | reverse complement strand
CATCTGAGATAAAGAGCATATCCTTGTCCACTTTTTTTATCTGCTGTCCCTGATAATACCCCTGATCTTCCGAGGTTTCACCGAGTGTTACTCTTCCTTTTTGAGATTTAAAATTATAGGAGATTTTCCATCCTTTGTATGTATCCGGTCCCTCCACCATAACTGGCGTACCGGTATACCGTTGTTTTAACGAGTCGGACTTTTGCGCTTTCACGGAATCCAGAACGCCGTACGATTCCAAATCGTTCGTATTCCAATTGACATCGATCCGTTCAGATTTCAAACTGAGTTCTTTAAAACGAATATCTCCTTTACCGTAGATATTCATCCGCTTATTTTGGAAGGTGAAGACGATTGAATCGGCTGCCGTGTACGTGACAGCCGAATCGATGCCTTCGGAGGTTTCCGAGAGCGTGTCTTGACGAACAGCGGTAGTATCAACTGCAAACGTAAGTGGGTCTTGACGAGTTTCGACGGTATCAGCTGTACGAGAGAGCGAGTCTTTCGCTTGAGAAAAAGATTGGCTGACAAGAAAGAATGACATTGCTATCAATAATGCAAAACGGAGCACATACCGTGTTCGTTTTGCTATATGTTTCTTTGGGGTCATCAAATGGTAGTGCCATTCCAGATCATAGAAGATGTTATCACATAGTTGCTACATCGTATCACAGAATTTATTAGTGAATCATCCTTCCCCCGAAGGGTCCCCTTTTGGGGACGCGCTCACTCCTGTCAAAAAGATGAATCATGTCGGGTAAATGCATGAACAATGTTTTTTTGATACAATATATACGTAAGCCTTAGAGAACCATGCCGGCTGCGCCAAAGATACCTGCGTCGTTCCCCAACTGTGCGCGGACGATTTTGATGCCGTCGCGAAGGGGTTTCTGTACGTTTTTTTGTACAGACTGGTGAATTGCTTTATATACAAAATCACCAACGGCAGAAACGCCGCCGCCGATCACTGTGACACGGTAATCAAGCGTGTTCATTACACCGCCGATCATCACGCCGAGCAGTGTTCCTGCTTCAACGAGAATTTCATTCGCCAGCACATCGCCTGCTTCGGCCGCTTTGGAAATATACATCGGGGAAATTTTTTCGACATCGCCGCCGACCAATTCAAGGATCTTTGACGAAGGATTGGATTTTAATTTTTCGATGGTCCGTTTTGAAAGATACCTTTGACCGACATACGCTTCGACACATCCATTGGTCCCGCAGTTGCAGAGTAATCCGTCATAGTTGATGGAGATATGACCTACTTCGCCTGCACCACCAGTTAATCCGCGATATATCTGTCCGTTCATAATAATTCCACCACCCACACCAGTTCCCCAAATGATAAAAAGAAAATTCGGATAATCCTTTCCAGCGCCGAATTTTGCTTCCGCCACTGCTGCAACGTTGGCATCATTATCCACTTCCACACGCATTTGAAAGACATTTGAAATTTCGTTTGCCAGTGGTACGATATCCCAATTTTTCATATTCGGCGGACTCTTTACTATACCGCCGGGATTCTGGATGAGTCCGGGTGCACCAATACCGATACCGGCGATCGGTTTTCCACCGGCATGAGGAATGACTTCCTGAATTGTTTTAACAATTTGACCGATGACCGCTTTCGGATTTTCTTCAGCCAATGTCGGAAGTTTTGCCTGTGCGATGATTTTTCCATCCCTGTCAATTAAACCTGTTTTAACGGTAGTGCCGCCAAGGTCGACACCAATTGCGAGTTGTTGTGCCATAGTTTTTCTACTTTTATGCAGAGATCTGCGGTTGGTTATTAAGTAAGAATGTGTAATTCGTTTGAATATACTGCAAAATTTTATCGGCGATAATCCGGTGACCTTCTTTGTTGGGATGGATCCCGTCAAGGCATATTAATTTTGTATAATCATCGGACTGCAAAAACGATGATCGGATATCGATCAAGCGTGTCTTCGTTTCCTCCGCTACACGGAGAATTGCGGCGTTGTATTGTTCATGCCAAGAATAAATCCGTGAGATGTTTCCGATATATTTCAGAATGTTCTCCTGTGCCTGTTCGCTGTTTTTACTAACCCAGCGAAAATATTTTTCGGCATCCAGCGGCGGAAGCGATACCAAAACGGGAATGATATTCATGGTATTCAGCTGTGCTACCAGCTCACTCAACAGTTCGTAAAAGGTCTTCCGTTCAGTTTTCGGCAAATATTGTCCGCTGGGATTTTCGGCAATAGCATCCCAATGAAAGTCACAATCATTTCCGCCGAATTCAATCAATACGATATCCGGTTTCCTCTGCAGCACATCAGTCTGCAAGCGCTGAAAACCTTCCACGATTGTACTGCCGAATTTGGCAGCGTTAAACACCACTCCCCGTAGATGCTCTTTCACTAAATTTGTGAAACTCTCCAGTAATAATGAATGCCGGTGTTTTTCCTCGTCATAAATAACACCTCGAGAAATGGAATCCCCAAACACCACGATGGTGCACTGCTCTTTCAATTTTTCAATCACCGACTGCGTGTCCATAGTTCACTTCTTTCTTTTCCATAATGACTCCAACCGCTCTTTGATCTGCTTTTCTCTGCCATTCTCCGTTGGAAGGTAATATTGTTTGTTTTTTAATAGGTCGGGCAGATTTTGCTGCTCAACAAAATTATTTTGAAACTCGTGCGCGTACTTGTAGCCCTTTCCATATTCAAGATCCTTCATCAATTTCGTGGGTGCGTTGCGAAGATGGAGCGGTACCGGAAGATTCGGCAGTCTCCGGACATCACTCATCGCTTCATTGATCGCCGCGTACGAGGCGTTGCTTTTCGGGGCGCCGGCAAGATACGTTGCTACATTCGAAAGAATGATGCGCCCTTCCGGCATCCCGACATAATCCACCGCAGTAAACGCATCTACAGCCAGCATCAAGGCTGCAGGATCGGCGTTTCCGATATCTTCTGATGCGAGGATGATCATCCTGCGGGCGATAAACTTCGGATCTTCTCCACCTTCCAGCATTCGGGCAAGCCAATAGACTGCAGCATCGGGATCACTTCCGCGCATACTTTTAATAAACGCGGAGATGATATCGTAATGCTGTTCTCCTTTTTTATCATAGAGCGAATATTTGCGCTGAAACGCTTCTTCCAAAACGTCTCGGGTCAACGTATGCACTCCTGCAGCATCGGCATCGGAAATCTGAAATGCAATTTCGAGTCCGTTCAACAACTTGCGTGCATCACCTCCGGACAGTAAAAAGAAATACTCTTTATCCTCGATAGCAACACTTTTTTTTGTAATCTCGTCATCCAGTTCCAGCGCCTGATTGAGAATCACATCCAACTCAGGCCGACCGAGTGGTTCGAGCACGAACACCCTCATACGGGAGAGGAGCGGCGAAATGACTTCAAACGAAGGATTCTCCGTTGTTGCACCGATCAGCGTGATAGTCCCTGCTTCAACACTGTGCAACAGCGCATCCTGCTGCGCTTTGTTAAACCGGTGAATTTCATCAATGAACAAAACTGTTTTTCTGAAAGAACGCTGGTATTCTTCCGCCTGTGCGATTACTTCACGCACATCTTTCACACCAGAAGATACGGCGTTGAGCGCAAAAAATTCCGATTTCGTCTGATTCGCGATGATGCGTGCAAGCGTTGTTTTGCCCACACCGGGAGGTCCCCACAGAATAAACGACCGTAGTTCATCCTTTTCCACCATCTGGCGAAGCGGTTTCCCCGGAGCAAGCAATTGCGACTGTCCTGCGAACTGATCCAACGTTTTCGGACGGACGCGTTCGGCTAAAGGAATATTTTTTTCTACAGTTGACAAAATTCTTTACAGTCCGATCAATTATACAATTGCATGATTTTCAGTCACGTAGCTCATTTTAATATCTTGTCATGCCAAACTCCCGCCTGACTTACACATTTTTAAACTGGCTGGCAGGTGTTTCGGCAACGTTGCACGGAACGATACTGACCGGTCCCGCCGCAATGTGGCCCCTTCGGGAAAGGGACACCAGTGGTGCAGGCAGGCATTCACCAGCATGACGACCGTTTTTGTTCTTACTTCTACCGATAACAAACTATCAAGATTTCAAAATTGAACAATGTCGTCAACGGGTATTTTTGCAATTTTACAATCTTGATCATACTTGTCCAAAATAAATCATACAAGAGAAAAACTTATTCCTTCTTTTCTTGACGGGGTTCCGAAGGAATGCCGACATGGTATAAAGATTTGGTCGGCACAAGAAAAGAAGCACAAGAACCCCTTG
>JALNZH010000012.1 GCA_023229405.1 Bacteroidota bacterium | reverse complement strand
GTCCCCAAAGGCGGGACATTCAGCCAACAGCCCCGTTGGGGGGATGACGACTTAGTTAAGGTATTATTGGTACAGGACACTAGCACTTAATCCACAAAAAATACAAGCGATGAGCCCCTATTATTACCTATACTCTACTCGGCAGCAGACAGATTACACTGCATTAAAATTTATCTGTCTTGGCCCTAAAGCAATACTTCGGTTTCTGTTCGACGTGAATGCGCATGATTCTTTTCGTTCATGCAAAAATTCTCACTTCAATACTAACCTAGTTTTCTAGTGTCATTCTTCGGTCGACATTTTTTTGACGAAATGCCGTTCGAGACTATTTTACCAATGCCATTATCTTTACGGAACTGAACACGCCTGATTCAAGTTTGTACACGTACATACCTGTTGATAGTTTCGAAGCATCAACATTCACTGTATATGAACCAGCTTCCTGGTATTGATTCATCAGATTCATTACTTCACGTCCCAGAATATCGTATACTTTCAAGCTGACCATACCCGACTGCGGAAGAGTAAACGCGATGTTTGTCGTGGGATTGAACGGATTGGGATAGTTTTGCGATACTGTAAAAGATGTTGCCGCTTCAGCATTGCGCTGAACGTTAGTGATCCATTTGTTGCCAATCCATGTATGAGTCCAGTTATACATGTTCTGCCACGAGTTATCGTTATTCAAATTGGAATAGCTGAGAATTGCTTCTCGGCCAGAGGCTTCATCGCGATCGTTGATGGAAAAATCGATGGGAATGCGCATTCCTTCTTTCGGAACAAACACGCTATCACCAGGAATGATCCCTGCAATAGTCGAGAACGGCAATTTCGCTTCAACAATATATCCGGTCGTTAAAGGTTTTTCCTTCCAGATATAGTTCACTCCGGGATACAGAACGATCGGAGTTCCGACTCCTTTATCATTGTTAATGCGATTTTTTGAGAATCGAAGCATATAATCCGGCGTCGATCCGCGTTTATATCCCGTGTGTCCCGCACCTCTCCAGTCATACAAGCCGATATTCAAATCCGGTGCATCATTTGCCCATGTGGAAACGGAGAAACTCGTATCTACATTTACAACATCATCAACAACATCGAATGCGATGTAAAGATTATTGGCATCCATTGCAAGGTATGCTTTTACCGAAAGATCGAGGCTGTCTGTCAATTTCCCGCCCGGCACCATGTGCGCCGTAGGATTCGGTCCGAAGGAGTTCATTGCTATGGGAGCAATTGTTTCCCACTCCGTCAACTCTCCGTCCGCAATAAAATTGGCCGGTGCTACCGGAGAAATAATGGGAACACCTTTTGCTTTTGCTGTTACCGAACCGGTTGCAATGGCAGCATCACCGGCATTTCCAAGAAGATCGGTCGCATTAACGCCATAATAGTATGTAATGTCTTGGTCTGTGACAGGTGAGCGGAGCAAATGCGTTGCTGATTGTATGCCCAAAGCGATGTTATACGGTCCAAGATGTTCAATAGTAGAATCAATTTTTATAAACGGTGTATCGCTGAAATACACATTATATTTTGAACCTGGTTCATCTGGCACATCGGTCCAAACAATTGTGTTAGCATATGAACCGGCAGTACCGCCGATAACCTGAACGCCCGTCGGCGGAACCGGCGGCGTCTTATCCAATTCATGTCCAAAACCGCCGAGGAGATTAATATCACCATCGGTCAGTGCAGAATTCCAAATAGCAATTTCGGCACATTCAATTTCACCGTCATCACCATCATCGTCACCAAACATCAGCAACACAGGATCAAGAGAAAATCGCACATGATCCACTGTTTGTATATTTCCTGTCTTAATTTTTTGTCCGTCAATGTAATAGTTGTATTGAACACCGTTCTTTACAGAAAGAACAAGACGGTACCACTCTCCCGCCGATACAGCAAACAATGAGTATCCGGTTGCTCCATTGCCAATGGTAGCATTATTTTTGTTGATAAAACATTCACCATCAGAGGCATTATTGGAATCCGTTTGGAAAAAACATTTCCATGCACCTGTGGCAGGAATTCTAAAATCGATCATCAATGTATATTCATTTACCCGTGTACCTGCGCCGCCTCCGTTAGGACTCAATCCATGTCTCAATTTGTAGTAGCTTCCCACCCCTATCTTTATCGCTTCGTTACCAACATCCGGACCAGCTATCGCCTCATGTGTTCCAACCAGTTCCAACGCCGTTCCGACGTCCGCTTTTAATATGTTTGCTGCATCATCAAACTTCCACCAGCCCTGCTTCGCCGGCACTTGACCATACAATGCCGAAATGGCGTATAATGACAACAGGAAGATAGAAAGGAAATGTGTTTTTTTCATAGCGTACCCTTGAGATTTTTGATAAAGATATTGGTAAATAAAAACACAATAGTGCCGCATGTTGTAAAGATATTGTGTTTTTATAGGAACAAATAAATAGTACCGTTTTACCTCTCCATGGGCAATCCCACGAACGTGGTATCTTCACCGAAAAATTCTATTATCATTGTAGATTGTTAGAACTATTATATCATACTTGTCCAAAATAAATCATAAAACAGAAAAACTTATTCCTTCTTTTCTTGACGGGGTTCCGAAGGAATGCCGACATGGTATAAAGATTTGGTCGGCACAAGAAAAAAAGGAATAAGAACCCCTTGCGAAATGTAACGCGCGCGATGAATCCCGTTCGCACTTGCCCGTAGATGGCAAAAAACACCATCAAAAGTCCCTTCATGATTTCAGACCCCCCTCTGTATCTCCCCCTTTACAGGGGGAGAAATAACTCGCTCAATCCTCCTAAATTTCGCTCCCTCCCACATCTCATCCAACACTGTAAGAAATGTAGGGAAGGGCTTACTTTTCTCAACATAACATATCTTCCATACATCCACTTGTTTCGATAAATTTTTGTCAATAAGGGTTTTATTTTGGACAGCTATGCTATTATATTTTTAATGAAATTTCACAATGGCAAAAAAAACGGCCGCTTTTGAGTAAAAGCGGCCGAAAGAAAATACATAAATTGTATTAGTCTATTTCATAAAAAGAAGTTTTTTTGTTTCGGTAAAATGTTCATTGTTCAATCCAACAGCATCAAAGCGATAGAAATAGACGCCGGAAGCTACCGGTAACACACTGGTGGAAGCATTCCACACTGTGTGGTACGTACCTGCTTGAATCTCTCCGTTGAAGAGAGTTGCAATATGCTGACCGAGAACATTAAACACATTCAACGATATGTTGCTATTGAATGGAACTGAAAATCGAATTGTTGTTGACGGATTGAATGGATTCGGAAATGCATTGTCCAGAGCAAATGAATTTGGCAAAACAGATTCCGCCTTTCGTACCGGCAAGGCAACATCAGAACGTCGTAATGACGCTCCATTTTTTAAAATCCCCCAGGTTGCATAACTCGAAGCGTCCGGCGTACTATCTCCGGCAACAGTATCAAATCGCCAATACCCGCGCAACTCCGAAAATTGCGGATGGTTGTTGATTGTGCTGCTGCCAAACATCCATGCTTTTAATGTTGCAGAATCTAATGCGGCTCCCCAAATGCGGACTTCATCGATATACCCTCCGTAATAAAATCCCCAAGAATAATTTCCTGTGCCGTCCTGTCCGATGTTCAGGTCATAATCGGTATCGATATTTTTTACTGCTGAAATATCTGCACTCTTTTTTAAAACGCCATCCGAATATGCCCGTGCAAAATTTGACGATCGATCGACGACAACGGCGATATGATGCCATTGTTCATCGTTGATCACTGCAATATTATCGATATCGGCGCGATGTTTCGCATCTGTATTGATTCCGCCGTCACCGATATTATACTGCCATACTCCACCGGCATCGAGTGCAATCGCCCACCCGGCATTACTTCCGGCACCCCAATCCTTGTTACTGATAATGGCGGGATCTCCATCCCATAACCGCAACGGTTTGATCCATGCTTCAACGGTAAAACTTTTTGTTGAATCGAATGTATACTGCGGCTTGGACGGGAGTCGAACGTACATATTCGCATCCGTTCCATCCATCATAACGGACGATCCTCCTTTTCCTGTACCGAGATCTGAAAAAACATCAACGGCTCCTACAGTGGAAGCTGTCGAACTATCAATCCAGCGATTCCACACCTGCACCTGAGCAATCTCAATCAAATTAGTATGGTTACCATCCGTCTGCGAACCAATCAGCAGAGCGCCGAGTTTACCGTTTGCGGCGGGAACCAGTGTAAAACGTCCAGAAGGTAAAATAGATTTTTGTGAAACTTTTTTCCCATCCATGTAGTACGATGCAATTTTCCCCCCTTCAACAGACATTATGGCGCGATGCCATTTTTTTGCGGCAACAACGACACTATCCGAATAGCCAAGTGTATCGCAGCCCGCTTTCCCGGCATCAGTAATCACAAGTTCTGCCGGCGATAGATTGGTTGTATCGGTTTGCAGAAGATCATACGCTTGTGTAAGTTCTGGAAGTTTGAAATCGACCAGTACCGACCAACGATTGGTTCTTCCGTTTGCTTCCATACCATTTGCAACGATGCTATGATTCAACTGAAGATATTGCCCTGACTGAAGTTGAACTGCATTCAAACCCGGTTTTGGTCCCGCAACTACTTTTAATGCACCGGATCCTTTTAACGCCAATGTGCCGATTCCGGTTGTCGGTTTCAACACATTTGCAACATCGGTCATATCGAACGTGTTGACGGGATCTTTTGCCTGCACGAGGTATCCGTACCCTCCCATGGAACTAATTTGTGCAAGTGTTAATGTAGTGTCATATAAAGCTATTTCGGCGACATCAATTTCACCATTATCGCCGTCATCATCTCCAAAGAAAAGAAGTTCATCCAATCCATCCACCGACTCAAGCGCCTGATTGTTATCGGCGGTCATCGGACTCCCTTTCAGCAAAAGATTTCCATCGAGATACAAATTGAATTCTGCTCCGATATTTGCAACAATCACTAAACGATACCAACGGCCGACTGTGATAGAATCAAACGAATACCCCGGCGTGGCGCGTCCAATATTATGACCGCGTGTGGAGATTGCATTTCGGATGAAGAGATCGCCGTCGTTTGCGTTGGCCGGATCGGTTTGATAGAAAGTTCTCCATTCACCCCGGTTAGTAATTCTGAAATCTATGACCATAGAATAGCGATTTACTTTCTTTAGTGTATCGCTGATGCCATTTGCCGATAACCCGGGTGTTGCGTGCAAAAAGTTAAATTTTGGAACATGCAGCGCTTTATTCCCGGCGATTGGACCGTCGATTGAAGTAATCGATTCTGTCGCCGATGCACTTTTGTCTTTTATTACATCAATTCCGACAGCGGCAACAAAAGGGGCGCTACTATTATCAAATGTCCAATGTCCTTTAAGATTTTTTGTTGGAACAGCCGAAGGAAGTATCTGGGATGCGGCGGTAGACAAACCTACGGCCGTAATGACGAGCAATGTATACAATTGCTTCATAGCCGGTTCTCCTATGATTAATTTTTGCTGGATGCGTTGTTATTACGTTGTTGTATCAGGAACATATTTTTCAGTTTCGATATATCATTCTTCCATTCGTTACCTACCGTTGGGAAGGCAGGCACATCCATCCCACCCCGAACAAATGAAACGGGCATATTTCGTGAGACGATTGGTTCTTGCATATTCAGTGTATCGAGTGCTGCCCAATTTAATTGCGGACGATACAGGTGAATGAAGGAATCTATTTTTTGGATGAGAAAATTTTGATCTTTTCGAATGATATACTGACGAACAGTTGTCTCATCGGAGTTTTGTATGTCTCCAGTGCCTTGTAAAGTAAATTTCAGCCGGTATTCCTCATACAGCCACTTTTCATTCCACACACGCAGATGATCCAATGCTTCCTGGCTCTTTTGATAATTTCTTTCATTTCCGATTTGTTGCAGATAGTGATCGCGTACAGTTGCTGCAGTGTATGCAGCAAACGCTGCAATCGGATGCGTATACTCCTTCATGATTTTCCGTAACGGAAGCAAGCGAGCAATCTCGGCAATAGAAAACTGTTTTTCGGTTGTCGTCACCAACACTCGCAGTTGTTCCTTTTTTAACTGTTGCAGCGCCGGGAAATCATCTCCCGCTTTCTCTAATGCGGTAAACAAATCCATTGACTGAAGGGATGGCGAACCATACCATTCCGTTGCAGCGTTCGCCAGAATATTCAACGATACTGCATTTGTTCTCACGTTCTTCGGCTCCATCAACGCGGCAACATATGCTTTCCGTGCAGCCATTCGCTTCCTGGCAAAGATTATCTTCTTCGATGTTGGAATTGAATTGACCAGCTGAGTGGTTGTCATGCCGCCGCGCCGGATATCGACAATTTGCAGCAGATAGAATGCCCCATCATATTCTATGGGGACAGAAATATCGCCAATCGGAAGTGTTTTTATTGCTTCATAGAATTTTGGTTCGATCTCCGTCCACCGCACATAGTCGGATTCCAGTTGGCGTGCTATTCCTTTCATCTCGGGATTTTGATAAACGAGTTGTTGAACCGCGGAAGCATACCCTTTCTTTTGCATCATCAACCGCACACGCTCCGCCCGGTCCTGGGTAGGTTCCATCCAATACCGGAATTTAAATGAGACGAGGGATTGTACGGTTTCTTGGTTCGCTTCGTCGTTGGAAACGGTGATTCGCGAATCAACGTCGGAAGCGATTACATGTTCAACAACGATATTACGCTGAAATTCATCATACAATTGTTTGATGCGAATATTTGTTTGAAATCCTAGACGGGACGCTTCTTGTGCAAGAATTTTTTCCGCCATCAGGGCACTCAACACGCTATACAACTGATCTCGTGAAGTGTTTCCCTGTCGCAATACCGGATGAGCCGTTTCAAAAGCCTGCCGGAGTTCAGATGTTGTTACATACGATTCTCCGATGACCGCCATAACGGAATCGGACAAAGGAATATTCTTCGGATGATATGCCGACTGTTGCAGCATCCAAAATATCGTTAATCCCATTGAGAGAAATACGACAATACCGACGATGTGAACAACATTTTTCCGTGCCATTGCCTTCACTTCACTTAGAACACAACACCAACTGAGATTCGCTGGGCATTCCCTAACAATCCCCATTCAGACCATGAATAATCACACCGCAATCCAACGTTGGATTGTTCCATCAAATAATCGATGCCGCCTCCCAGCGTCAAACCATTGATATGGTCTCTTTCAAACATATTTTCAAATCCGGCACGCAGGAAAAAAAGATTAAACACAGAATATTCTCCCCCAAGCGATACGCTTTCGGTGGCATTACTTGGATGCATGACATCGGCGGTGACCAACATCGAACCGAATGCTTCAAGCTGCAATTCATAGGCAACACCAAACCGGAATAGCAACGGCATGGCGTACGAAGTTGTTGAATACGTTGCTTCTACCCTATCGAAGTTGTGATGATTCTTATCTGGATCAACAGTAATAGAAAGCCGGTTTCCCCGCAGCTGCAGTTCCGTTCCAAAATTGCTGAGATTGGCGCCGAGCGTAAATCCTTTCAATTCTGTTTTGTATAGTATGCCCATATCGACGGCAAAACCGGACGATGTAACGGACCAAATTCGCTCCTGAACATATTTCCCTGTTATTCCGAAGGCAAAACGATCTGTTAACGCCATGGAATATGTCAGTCCGAAAGCAAGATCACGAGCATCATACAATTCTCCCGTACCATCAGGCTGATCAACCGTGCGCACTTTTTGAGCATCGCCGAAATCGAGCGTGTTAAAACTCAGTCCGATGGAGGCGTTCCAACCCGATATGGGTATGACAAATCCGGCAAACTGATGATTTCTCTCTCCGATCCAATTGTTTTGCATAATCTCTATCTGCATTGATGTTGCCCAAGCAACACCGGCAGGATTCCAATACAATGCGGTAGGATCATTCGACAATGCCGTGTATGCATTCCCCAATGCCGCTGCACGTGCTCCGACTCCTATCTCCAGAAAAGCAGCCGCAGAAGTTCCGACACCGGAAACATCCGATTCAAACGTCACTTTGCCCGGACCTTTTTCCGCTTTTGCGATTGATATCAGTACAATAAATACAATAATCCAAACTCGTTGTTGTTTGCTCATTTGATCACCGCAAGTTTTCCAATTCTTTTTCCGATACCGGGAGCTTCCACCACCCAAAGGTAAATACCATGGGTCACTTCCAGTCCGTCTTTGGTGCGCAAATCCCAGGGTTCCCGGCTGTTCTCTATTGTCGAACTGTGATTGATCACGCGCACCAGCCTGCCGCTTGATGTGAAAATCGAGATGGTACATTCCGATGGGAGATTGACGAAATCAATTCTTCGATCTCCTCGTCCTGCATCAAGGCTGACCAAATGTTGCTCTAAACTGCTGGCGGCAACGTACGGATCCGGAACAGTATAAATGTTGGCAAGCTCCGTCTTTACCTTCAACGAGTTAGTTGTATTCCCATCTATCGTAAATTCGAAATATGAATTCCGGTCGAACGGTTTTGTTGTGCTAAATTGAAAGACACTTCCGACACGAGGCGAAAGATATTTCGAAAACGGAACTGTCGGCGGATACGTAAAGTCGATGTACCACAATCTTCTATTAAGATCGCTGACAATGACAACCTGGTCATTATTGCTTAATTTGCCTTTCAGCGCCGCGGTTCCTGATTCGGTCAAACGGAATTTTACCCGAAAGACACTATCCGGCTTTGTAACATCCCATATTTGATAATTTGTTGCAATATTGTTGAGAGATGTATCGACGTTTGTTAGAGTATCAGTAATACGGATTTCATAATTTCGCGGCACGGGAAATCCGCCGAATCCGGATGCCTTCGGCGTACCAATAATATTGTTCACGGTGTCTTTCCATTTCGCCAAACTAATGCCAACAGTATCGTAATTGCGAATGGTCAGTTTAAATCCTTCGTAAATCAGCTCATTAGTCGCTTCGGAATTGGGATATGCCAATCCCATCAGCTGACTGTTGGTTGTCAGGTTATGAAGTTTTATTTTTTTCGTCAGACCGGTAAATTTGGTACTGTACGGCAAGTATGAACTATCATCCTCAAATGATAGGCGGTACGAGTGTCCGGCCTGCACTTTGTACGGTTCAAAAATTTCAACGCCAATTGTTCCATACGTGGTATCTGTATTACGTGTAATACCGTTCAGCGAAAGAGAAGGAAAGACATATCCCGATGCAGGCCCCGACGGAGTAACGATGGCAATGTTACGATCTGCTGAAACGGGTCTTCCGAGATCATCAAGAAGGATGTTGGCAGAACATTCCGTGGGAGAAATAATCGCAAGCCCTGCACGGTCAGTCAATCCCCGTGCAAAGAAGTCGGAATCATATCCCCTGTCTACAGAGACAACTGCATAATAATAGACACGGCCGTTCTGAACGTTGGAATCCACAAAATAATGGCGAATACCGCTGTCCGTTCCCATATTATAGGAGATACCCAAATCGCTTGCCTGATTAATTTCGCTGCCGATGCTGACAGGATGAACTCCCGATAATCCGTTGTTCACATCAAAAATCGCTTCAGGACGGAATAATAACGGATTTCCATACGCATCGGTAATTGTTTTAATGTCATCAAAGGTCGGGCTCGTACTTTTATAGATATAGTATGCTTCAAAGTCCGCGCCGTAAATGGCATCTTTGGACCGTTCAGCAGCCGCATCCCAGCGAAGAATCACTTTTTTATCGAACACCTGAGAAGTAACGGTTGGTACACGCGGAGCACTGGCAAAGTTATAATCATGATCGTAAATCACCTGCATCGTTTTTTTATTACGGAGAATATCCGCTTTATCGTTTCCGAACAACAATGCAATAGCATACCGCTGCGCATTCAATCGTCCACTGTCGATCGATACTTCACCAGAACCGTAGATCCAGCTGATATCGCGATCGTACCCGGGAACGGTAATGTATTGTCCGGGAACAATTTCTTTATTCCAGAACAGTTCATCGTCATATATTGCATTGCTGACATCGGTAAGATAAAACGATGTTAATCCGACTTGATCCGATTCGTCGTTGTCAGTAAATCCGAAGTTCGGTTCTCCCTGGTCCGGTTTTCCGTTCCCTTGGGTTCCATTGGCATCCGGTCCGATGTAATCGTTCTGATCGGGACCGATACCGTCCGAACCGATGTCATCGTTGATCGCTTCATAATCGAGTCTGCCGTTGGTATTAATGTCTTCTCCCTCATCCAGCACGCCGTTCTTATTCGTATCTTCACTCGTCCACACACCATCAAGGTTCGTATCGGTAAATTTCTCCCAATCGGCATCTTCGTCCGCCGCATTTCCTTGCGACTCATCGATGATGCCGTCGCCGTCGTTATCTTTTCCGTCGTTGGATATACCGGGACTTTCCAAGAATGCAAAACCGAAATAACCGAGCGGCAGACCAAGATTGGAAACATCACCGTCACTCCATGCATAGGTAATATCATCGACATTATCAAAACTGGCATTATCTCCCGACAGTGACCCCCCCATATCCGGATCGACAAACATTCCAACGATTGAGCGGTGTAGTTTTTTCCCGAAGTTTGTGATATCGAAAATATTAATAAGAATATCTTCCGCTAAGCGTGAGGACCATTGATATCCGCGGGTTTCAACAGTTATGCCCAGTCCTCTTCTCCCGTTTGGGAACGGCCGTTTGGAAAGTGAATCTTCAAAAGCGTAATAAGAAAACTCATCGTTCTCCCGATCATCAGCGGCATAATACGATTCTTGATCAGCGCGGATATAGGCGCCAAATTCACCATTCCATCGACCGTCCCGAATGCTGGGAGCAAGTGAGTCCGTTTCATTGCGAACATCTCCGGGAAATGTTTGCGGTGCCCAAATTTTCGGCCAAGTGTGTTTTAAATGGCTCATCGCAGGCCAGTTCGGAGTGTTCACCAGTTCTTTATCAAGAATACCGTTCCCGTTAACATCTTCCGCCGTTTGCAATATCCCATCGTTTTCTCCAAAATCATTGCTTTTTGGTATTCCGTCCACACCAACATCTTCCGAAATTCCGCCGTATGTCCACGCAAGTGAATTCGTTGCCCGGTCATTAAAATATCCGGGAAGCGCTTGAAACTGATAGGTATGCGACGCATCGGGTGCAAAATCTCCGCTGTGCCGCCGGTATGATTCAGAGATGACCGCAACAGAATCGCCGTTTGTATTAACCACTTTCGCACCGACGAAAAACACAAATGCGTAACCGTATTCCGTTCCGCTACCTTTCGGCCAGACCGAGTATGAACTTCCGGAAAGGTAATTATTGGATATCGACGTATTATTAATAAACCCTGTCTCAATTAAATTCCCGTTGTGTTTTCCATAACGAAGATATTTGGCATTGCCGATTGCCGCGGAGACTTTCGACAGAAACTGCGGAGAATACTGACTGCGTGAGTTGCGGAGAGCGACTCTCTGCCCCGCATTGTTGGTTTTCGCTACATCTTCCGGGCTCCGCTGTGATAACGCAACACCGCTGAACACCGTGATGAGAAACCCGATAAAAATTAGCGCCAGGTATGGAAATGATATTCGATTATACTGATTCATCTCGATAAATTTTCTTTAGATTAAAAATTGATTTCAAATCCAAGTTCGATACGCCGCGGTTCGGAATACCATGTCGGACGGGCATCGACCTCGTTGAGTGTGAAGAGACCTTCCTGATACAATTTTTGCCGCAGCAATTCTTCGTCCCGAATGCTGCGGGCATTATAGGTGGCTCTTCCCGTTGAGGAATAGACCTGCACCTCATTGGTAACATCCAACACATTATTTATTTTTACGAACAACGTTGTTTGTATGCCGGCCAACGAAAGCACCTTTTGTGCCTTCAGATCAAGATTCCATTGTATCGGTTTCCGCTCAGCATTAAGAAATTCCCGAACGGCAATATCTTTGCGTTCCACGAACACCGGAGTAAAAGGCAAACCATTTGAGAGCGAACCGATAAACGAGAGACTCCAGTTTGATACCTCTTGCAGTGTTATTACGGCATTGAGTGTATGGGTCTGATCCCAATCCAGCGCGGTAATCTTCCGTTCGATAAATTCCACCGGCTCTCCGCCGATGCCTGTTGATGTCTGTATCAATTGAATGAACTCCGGATTCGACGAACTCCCTTTCGCAATCTGCAGACTGTAGTTTACAAAACCGTTGATGAGTCCGTTTCCTCCGTACCGTAATGCCAATGTCAATCCTCGAACGTTGCCATAATCGCGGTTGATGTAGCGGTAGTATGCGACATTATCCACTGTTGACAAAGCTTCAATACCGAGAAGATTCTTTACATCCTTATAAAATGCAGTAATATCGATGGCCACATCTTCCGTCAATCCCTGCTGCAGGCCCAATTCATACGCAATGGTCCGCTCCGGTTTTAATGTCGCGTTGCCGAGCGTTAAACCCTCAAGCTGCAGCGCCGTTAACACATGAAGCGGCTCGTTATACAATTTTTGGAAGCTCGGCATTTGGAAGAAATGTCCGTAGGCAACATGGAAAACACCGGTCACCGAAATCGGGAACGACAATCCGAATCGCGGACTGAACTGGTATTGCCATGGAGCGCTCTTTAAATTAACTGCACTCCCGAGGGAGTACGATTCGACACGGGGATTGTTGATAATATTCTCATTCGGCTGAAATGCATCGAGACGGACTCCGAAGTTCATAATCACGTCTCCCAACTCAACTTTATCCTGCAGATATGCAGCCACCTCTAACGGGTGTATCGTATAGTCGCGATACCGGGTCACTTCACTATCCGCCACCGAGCGATAGCGTTGAATGCTCAGCGTATCCCAATAATTTGTCATTAACGCCCAATATTCGTTCCATGTAATTGTTTCATCTCCATGTACCTTCATGTCACCCTTGATGGTCGTCGTCCATTTTTTTTCGCTCCAGCCATCTGTTTCAACCGGACCGCGAGAATAGGTGTTAATATCGTGCTGTTTCACTTCAAAACCCATTTTTATAAACTGGGTCCGATCTGCCTGCCAGTTAGCGTCTCCGTTTAC
This sequence comes from Bacteroidota bacterium, assembly GCA_023229405.1. Lineage (GTDB taxonomy): Bacteria > Bacteroidota > Ignavibacteria > UBA10030 > UBA8401 > UBA8401. Next base: position 15,934 of record JALNZH010000012.1, on the reverse strand, counting down.
CAAATAAAGTTTACGGAAGTTTTTTGCATCGCTTCCCTGGTAAATTCCGCCGGTGGTGCCGAGCGAAAATCCTTCCGATGAAGACGAGATCGGTTGAATTCCCACATCACCGGGAAATCTGGCAACCCTGTTGTCTTTGCGATAGTATGAATCACCCCAGTTGTATTGATACGAACCGCGGATGTTGTAAAAGAAGTTTTCGGAAGGAGTATGTGACCAGGCAAGAAAATGATGGTACGATTGTGAAACCGATGTTGATGTTTCACCCGGTTGATACCGGCGGTTTGAGCCGCCTCCTTGAGATTTTCCGGCGGAATAAAATAATTGGTAGGACAACCGAAGATTGGAAGAGAAAAAATAATCAAGTTTTCCATGCAGCGAAAGATTTTGCGACGAGCTCAACGGACCCATTGAACCATCGCCGGTGGAGAGCGAATCGGGAATGCTTATTGCTCCGGACTGTTGCGTTGCAGAAAAATGTTCGCCATACCATCGTTGATAGGCTGCAATTTTCCATCCATCCAACGCCGAAAATCTGTTTTGATACCAAAGGTAATTTTCTTTGTTCTGCAGTCTTCCGGAAACATAAAAACTCAATGTCCGAGGGAAAATGGGGCCGGACAGACTTGCTTGAACATCACGATTGGCCAAAGGATTTATTTTGTCGATCGCTAAAAAGGTAGAGGTGTTGGTACTGTACCATTCCCCGGTTTGTGCGCGAACAGAGAAAGAAAATGTTTCCGCCGCGGATTTTGTCACAATATTCACAATGCCGGATTGCGCTGCTCCATATTCTGCATTAAACGTTCCGCTGATCACTTCAACCTGCTGAACAACTGAATTTTCGATCTGCACATTATTGCCGCCGTCTTGACTGAACGCATTGGTAACATTCACTCCGTCTATTATGTATCCGACTTCCCGCGATCTGCCTCCCCGAAAATGCAGCGCCCCATCGGAACCCTGCACCACTCCCGCCTGCAATGCCACCACTTCCACCACTTCCGTTACCGGCATTGCTTCAATTTGCCCGGTGGAAACAACAGCGGCCGAAAATGTTCTGTCTTTTGTAACGATCGGCACATCTGCTTGAACAAGAACAACATCCATTTGAATATTTTCTGGAACGAGCTGAACATCCCGTTTTGCCGTTAAATCAACATTCACTTCGATGTCTCGAATGGTGATACTGTGGTATCCAATAAAACGGATGAGGAGAGTATATTTCCCCGGTGAAAGATTGATCAACGAATAATATCCATCCGGATCACATACAGTTCCGCGGGGAGTCCCTTCAATTTGAATGCTTGCTCCTAGAAGCGCCTCACCGTTGTTTTTATCGGTAATGCGTCCGCTGATTTTGCCGGTGGTTCCAGCAAGAACAGAAAGTGCTGTGAGGGAAAAGAGAATGAAGACGAAAAGAATTCGGTGCACGACAGTTCGTAACGAAGCGTACATCAACGACCGGAAGTAGAAAGTAAAAGAATTCACGAGACTATATGTTATTGTATGAAGTAAGATGGTTCATTGGCTGAAGTGCGACAATACCCGTACAATGGTTTTTGCAGTTTCGCGGGATCTCGAAAAAGCATCGGCGATACCACTACCGATGTGCAAAAACTCATCTAAATATTACCCTTTTGTACACCAATGAACAATCCCACGTACGTGGTATCTTCATAGGAAGGAAAGAAAGAAAGGGAAAAAACGTTTCATTCTGTTTCGCTTTTCCCCTTATCGGAGTAAGGTTAATAGTTGATTTCTGCAATCACCGGATAATGATCTGAGGGAAGAAATCCATTGAATGAATCAGAAAGAGTTCCATGAGATAGAACAGACATTCCTTTTTTCACGAAAACAAAATCGATCGGAGCAGAGGGTCTTGCAGTAATATCAAAACCGGTAAATGTTCCCTTCGGACCATGGGGAGTATTTTTGGATATAGTCCGTGTATCGACCAACTGAAGAGCATCACTGGTATTCGAAGCTGTAATAATTTTGTACGGTTCGGAATTCGGTTCGGAATTAAAGTCCCCCGTAAGAATGACGGGATACGTCCCGCACACCGACTGCATTTTTTTCTTTATCAATTTTGCACTTTCTGCTCTTGCCACTTTCCCTTCGTTATCCAAATGGGTGTTAAACAGATAAAAGACCGTCGTGGTTCGTTTATCCATCATTTTCCCGAACGTTACAATGCGTTGGTACGCCGCATCCCACCCTTTACCGGGTTGCTCCGGAGTCTGGGAGCACCAAAACGTCGAAGTCGTCAATGTGTCAAATCTTTCTTTCCGGTACAAAATAGCGGAAAATTCTCCCTGCTGTTTTCCGTCATCGCGGCCAACGCCAAACCAGCCGTATTCGGGCAATAGCTGCATCATAAAATCAATTTGATGTTTTTGTGCTTCCTGTAGCCCAACGAGGTCCGCATTATGAAAACGTATCATGCTAACAAGATTTTCTCTTCTATTCTTCCAAATATTTGCACCGTCGTTCGGACTGTCAAGTCTGATGTTGAATGTCATCACACGGAGTGCTGTAGGTGCAGAATTCGATCCTCCGAAAACAAACACCACGATAAAAACAGCGGCAGTACAGAATAATGATGTGCGAAGATTTCCCATAGAACCTTTTCCCTTTGATTCTCTCTCTATGCGTTCCTTACAATAAATTTTCTTTGTACGCTTTCGAAACAGCGCCTGAGCGGGTATTCACGTGGAGCTTTGTATAAATATTTTTAAGGTGTGAACTGACCGTATGAAAACTGAGAAACAATATATCCGCGATCTGCTGTTTCGTCAGACCGGACACCATACGCTGTAGTATTTCTTTTTCCCGTTCCGTCAGTCCATAATCGGATTTTTTCACCTTAAATTGTGAAAACATTGCCAGTACTTTGCGTGCAATCGGCATATTCATCGGAGCGCCGCCGGCAAGCACCTCTTTAATAGAATCGATAATTTTCTCCGGTGAAGAATCTTTCAGCAGATATCCGGAAACACCTGCGCACAGTGCCTTAAACACTTTGTCGTTATCATCATACACGGTTAAAATGATGATATGTATTGACGGTATGAGCGCTTTAAACTTTTCAATTCCATCCAGCCCGCTCATACCCGGCAAACCGATATCCAACAACAGTACGTTCGGCGCAGAATCGACGTCGAGAATATCCAGCGCATCTTCACATGTACCGAATAACTCGGGACACTGCATTCCGGGTGTTCGGTTGATCAAACCGGATAACGATTTGCGATAGCGAAGATTATCTTCAATAACCCATATTGTAATTGGTTTTCCCACCGCATCCTTTTGCACATTCTGTTTCATGTACTTTCTTTCAACAATAAAATACCATCAAATACAGCGGCACGCCATACCACGTTCGTGTCATTTTTTTAACGGAACCCGCAATTCCATACGTGTTCCTTTTCCTTCTTCGCTGTTCACTTCAATATGCGCAAGAATCTTTTCGGCGCGGTGGAACATATTCAATAACCCGTTATTTTTTTTCACGGTGAGAGTATTAAATCCAACGCCGTTATCCTGAATGACGATGTGTAATTGACTTCCCTCTTTCGTAATGGTGATATTGCATTGCGAGGCGTTAGAATGACGAACAACGTTTGTTAAGGTTTCTTTGTAAATAAGAAAAAAATGACGTCGCAATTCCAGATCCAGCGCGTCAAAACGAATTTCAGGCGAAACGGTGTATGTCCATTGGATGCCGATGAGAAGTTTCGCTGCGGTCTCCTTCATTTTAAAAACAATATCTTCCCCAATGTCATTTTTAGGATTAATAAACCATACAATATCCCGCATTGCCTCTACCGTCTCTTTCGCCGTTTTACTGATATCGGTAGAAAGTTCACGATCCGTCTCGGTCAATGCTGAACTTTGCAATAGTGCCTGACTATCTACACTGATACTGCTCAGATTGCTACCGATTTCATCGTGAAGGTCGCTGGAAATATTAAACCGGATTCTTTCAATTTTAATCAATTGACGCACTCTATAATTATACAACATCACCACTGCCGTAAGAACGGAAAACAGTACAATCACTTTAAACCACCACGACATCCACCAGGCTGGAAGAATGACGATTTTTAATGCCGTCGGTTCACCCCAGAGACCGTCGGCATTGTTCGCTTTTACGTAAAAATAGTACGTCCCTTGTGCGATGTTGGTATAATATGCCGTTCTTCGTGTTTTGGAGTTTACCCATTGCGGATCAACACCTTTCAGCATGTACGCAAATTGATGTTTCTGAAGCGGCGCCAGATCAAGCACAATAAATTCGATGGAAAAAAAGTTTTGATCATACCGAAGTTCAATTTCTTTTTCCGCAACTCTGGAGTGCTGCATCGGGACTTCTTTATCAAAGATTTTAAAGGATGTTATTGCGGTACGCGGTGCTGTCGAATCGCTTTTGATGGAATCGGGATGAAATGAAACAAATCCATTCATGCCCCCGAAATACATTATGCCATGAGCATTTTTAAAACTCGAACGCCAATTAAATTGGTTATGAACAAGACCATCCGCTTCGTCATACACCCGGAATGTTTCTGTTGTCGGATTGAATTTTGCCAAACCATTCATTGTGCTGATCCACAAAAATCCGTGCGCATCTTCCAAAATGCCAAATACAACATCGTTTGGTAGACCGTTGAGAATTGAGTATTGCTGAAATCGTTCCGTGTTCTTATCAAACTTGTTCAAACCATTGCTATGCGTTCCAATCCAGATAAACCCGTGAGAATCCTCAATGATCGTTGTAACTTTGCTCGAACTAATGCTGTAAGGATCCCTTTCATCCGGCATGTAGTGTTTAAGAATTTTTGTGTTGGGATCATAACGATATAATCCATCTAGCCACGTGCCAATCCATACGTTTCCGTCTCGATCTTCATACAACGCGTTGGGTGAAAACGTTGTTGGCAACGAATCGGTTGTTGCACTACTTTTCGGTTGATACGTGTAAAAAATTTCACGGGACCGGTCGAATAGCTGCAAGCCGTCATTGGTCGCAACCAAAAACTCCCCGTTTCGTGTTTCCAATATCTGCTGTACCCAATCAGAACGAAGACTTGTACTGCTGCCTGGAGATTGCCGATAATGTGTAAACGTTTTTGTCGAAGGGTGATATTTATTTAATCCGGTGCTCATCGTGCCAAACCACAATACACCAGAGCGATCTTCATAGACAGTGGTGACGGTATTTCCGCTGATGGAATTTCGATTGTCTGCTTCGTAAAAATGATGTTCAATTTTTTCGGTTGCAAGGGAAATTTTGTTAAAGCCGCCCCCGGCTAATCCTACCCAGAGGTTCTTCTGGTTGTCTTCATAAATTCCGCTGACAACCCTTCCGCTGATACTATTGCTGCGAAGCGGAAGATGCCTGTATTGATAAAACGGCTGGGTAACAGGAAGTTTTGCAATCCCGTCTTCCGTGCCAAACCACATGTTTTTTTGACGATCTTCATAGATCCAGCGAATGCGGTCCGAAACGATTGAAGTGGCGTTATCATTCTCACGTCGAATATGAATGCTGCGAAAATTGGGCTTGCCAATATGTTCTAGCATGAACAATCCGAGATATTCATACGTGCCTGTCCATATTCTTCCGTTTCGATCTTTAACAATCTGACTGATCGAAGTTTGTAAATATGGCTCTTGGATCAACGGTACCTCGGGAAACGGCATCCACGTGCGGGTGGTAAGATTAAAACGATGGGCTCCCGATTGTGCGCCGATCCATAATTGCGTCACTCCATCGAACATCACGGTAAGAATCGTATTGTCGGCAGTCGATTGCGGTTCTGTAGAACGCCGGGGATATTGTTGCACGGATCCTGTCGCGGGATCGAATTCTAACAATCCTGCATCTCCCGTCCCCACCCACAAATGACCTTCACGATCTTCCACGATACTGGTAACATTGTCAGTAGGAAATGGTTGATGGCGGGGCGAGCTCTTGCGGTAGGAAACATGCGTGTTCATTTTTACATTTACCGAATTCAGCCCACCGTTTACGGTGCCATACCAGATATTTCCGTTCCTATCAGCAAGCATGCACTGGATATATGCATCATCATTCTCCGCTGCATCGATTCGGAAAAAAGTTTCTTGGTATGGATCAAATGCGCACAATCCTTTTCCCCAGGTGCCGATAAGCAGCGTCCCATCCGGAGTTTCCAGTAGCGAGTTCACATAGTTTTCCGGAAGCGATTGTTGATCGGACGGATGATGTTTATAATACTTGAACGATTGTCCATCGTACCGATTGAGACCGTCTTTCGTCGCAATCCATAAAAATCCGTCTTTTGTCTGAAGAATGTTGTTGATGGAATTATTCGAAAGACCATTTTCGATCGTGAAGCGTTCAAAAATCATCGAACGGTCTTGCGCTTGAAGCGGCATACACAGGCTGCGGATGGCAATAACAGTGATGACAATGCGAAGAAACATCAAACGGAAATCGAATGAAGCGACTTGGTCACCAAAGTGCGCTGGTGATGTAATGGATGCAAGAGACGGATTAATCACAGGCAGTGCAATGATATTCACACGAAGAACAGAAAGTAATAATTATTCTTTTTCACACTCTGTAATGTAATTTTTGATATGGACATTAGCAATGCACGAAGGTGAATATGAAATTATTGAATCACTAATAACCGAATTTCAAAAAGATACTGCCCGGTAGGTGCAGAACAGTGTGGTTCAGCAAGATTCTAGTGAAGGAATAATCAACAGCCTTCGTATCAACCATTTCGGTTCATCAGGTTGAACTACTATCATGATGAACAGTTGAGAGTTAATTTTTCCAATCATCCGTTCTAAAAGAAGGAGCGGGAAGGCCTTCCTTATTAAATAATGTTCCGTACACAACATTTCCCCACCCATAACGAACCGCAAGAGGATTTTTGACATCTGCTGAATAGACAAAGAGTTTATTCTTTTTCACAGTTACCAAAGCTTCTTGAAAGAGACTGTCTGCGCCGGCAATTTGGAAATACGTTCTGTCGTGATGTAGCTTCATCGTTAATCCATCCGAATACTTAAACGAAAGCACCATGGTATCGCCAGCAGTCACCGACCCAGTGTACAACGGACCGGAGACGGTTACTTTCTTGCCGTAATCGTTTTTTAATGCCCATCGGGCCAGTCGTTCGCCGACACTCTGTTTATCTTTAGGATGGACATCTGCCGAATCGCCGATATCGAGTGTTACCGCCATGCCGGTTTTCGGTACAGAGAGCGTCTGAAGCTGCGCTTCCCGCAATCGCTGTGATTGCGTCCGCTCGCCGTATTGGAACGGTGCAAGTTGTACAAAATAGAACGGGAACATATTCTTCCAGTCTTCACGCCAATTTTTGATCATCAACGGGAAAAGAGTTTTATATGCTTCAGGGTTTCCGGTATTTGTTTCTCCCTGATACCAAAGAGCTCCTCGTATTGAGAATGGAATCAGCGGCGCGATCATACCATTATACAGTGATGTCGGAACGCTCGAAGACAATTCTATACCTGCTGCCGGACGATTCTCTAATTCACTCGTCGTATTGTCAAAGAGATACAGTTTGTTATTTCTAAATTCAGCCGAGATGGAATATTTCCATTCACCGGCGAGACTAATTATTTCTTCACTGTTTTTTGGATGAATTTGCACATCACCCTGCTCACCATATATACCCCCGCCGCCGATCACATCAATCACCCGAACTGCAATAGTAAGAAGTGAGTCTTTCGTAATTTCAACCGGAATGGTATACACCCTTTTTTTATTCCACCCAGATCCGGTATCGATCGCTCCTACTTTACAACTGTTTACAAAAGTAACATCGTAGTCATCAATCGGACCGAGTTCAAGCACAAGTTCTTTATTACGCCATGTCTGAGGAATTTCGACCTGTTTTCTAAACCACAAGACACCGTTATAATTTCCAATCGCACTTTCCCACAATGTCGGAAGGTTCATACCCTTCCAACTGCTGTCAGAATACTCTTTTCTGGAAATCAACGAGTCAAATAGATTCACCAATCTCCAATCAGCATTTGTCCTTTGTTCTTCGACATTCACAACCGTGCGGGATTCCAGCCACTTCATATACGTGTCGTTTTCAATCTTCCCCTTGGCAAACGTTTCGGAAAAATTGTTGTAGTCAGGATGTTGCGAAATATGTTTTCCGCTGGTCCACGCTTCAACCGGTGTACCTCCCCATGACGCTTGAATCAATCCGATCGGCACCTTCAGTTCCTGATGGAGTTTTTTCCCGAAGAAATATCCTACTGCACTGAACTGTCCGACAGTCTTCGGAGAGCATTCCTGCCACCTTCCATTACAATTAAACTGCGGATCTGCAGCAAGCGCCCGTGTTACGTTAAAAATTCTGATTTTTGGATAATATGCTTGCTGAAGCCCGTTTGCTGTCGAATCCGCTACAGGCCAACCTTCCACCGGCATGTCCATATTTGATTGACCGGAACAAATCCACACTTCACCGGTTAGTACATTTTGCAGCTCCTGCCGTGATGTTCCATCGCTGATTATTACCATGAATGGACCTCCTGCTTTCGGAGTGTTCAATTTCGTCATCCATGAACTGTCCGGCAGTACAGTGGCGAAAGCGTTTTTACCCCAGGATGCTTTAATGGAAATATGTGTTCCGGGTGATCCTTTCCCCCAGAAAGCGACAGCGCTTTTTTGTTGCAGTACCATATTGTCCTGAAACAACGGCGCTACGATGAGCGATGATGACTGTGCCGAGAGATTCCAGCTTGCGGCTATCATCACCAGGCAAAGAGAAAGGTTGCGGTACTGTACCGAGGTATGGTTGAACGTATGAATTAAATTGTTCATAGAATTATAGAGAGAGTTGGTAAAGGAAAATAATACGAGATATCATGTTCTAACGTCGTTACCCAACGAGTGTAGGACGGAACGAGTGCTGATTCTCAATTTATTTTGTTGTAAAAATATCGTTCATCCTGGATGACTGCTATGCAACACCGTCTGTCCGCCATCATTTTGGCGATCGTCGAAGGGTGATTAAAACACAAGAATATTTTTGAAGAATGGCATTTGTTTGCTCTATATTAAAACTTTTTCCAATAATGAACAATCACACGTTCATGGTATCTTCTGATAGCACCAATGGCGAACGAACAGAGCGGTTTGCGTAATAGGATGACAGGGAGGGGAAGCAGGATCGTCGGAAGTGTTGGGATCAATGATGCAATAAATTCTTAATCTACCACATTCTCTTGTTTCATGGTGTATGCATTGGTGAGGAATAGTAATTACCACCTGTGAGATCTGCTGATTACGCAACAGGCCATTCAAGATTAGATACGCAGTGGAATCATTTTTTTTGACCTGCTGCTATTATGGTACCAATGATTGTATCGATTTCAGAGAATTTATACGGCTTGGTAATAACCTCTTTAATCCCATCTGCGATCATTTGCGATCGGATCGAGTTATCCAAATACCCTGAAGAAATTATTACTTTGACGAGAGGATCGATACTCTTAAGTTTTTTATACATTTCCTCGCCGGTCATATTTGGCATCCCCAAATCGGAAATAACAACATCAATAGCCGATCCATGGCGGAGGTACATTTCTAATGCTGTAAAACCGTCCGAAGCGGTAAGGACGGTACATCCGGCATGTTCCAGATTTTCTTTTAATGCACTCCTGAACACTTCTTCGTCGTCCACAACAAGAATAGTTTTCCCTTTTATCGAATGACGTGCGCCCAACGATATTTCCACTTCCGAAAGATGTTCTGATAATGGAAAATACAATGTGAATGTTGTTCCTTCTCCTTTTTTCGAGACCACATCAATGAATCCATGGTGGCTCCGCACCAGTCCGTTGACAATAGAAAGACCAAGTCCCGTTCCTTTTCCCTTTTCTTTCGTCGTGAAAAAAGGATCGAAGATTTTGGGAATAGTACTTTCATCAATCCCCGTTCCTGTATCACTCACGGCAACACTAACATACTGCCGCTGATGAATGGTAGGAAATTTCCCTCGGAGCGAGGAGGCGTCAATCATCCGTTCTGATATTGTGATTGTACCATGTTCACCGACCGCATCCTTAGCATTCAAACACAGATTAAGGATAATTTGGTGCAGGTGACCCGCATCTCCATTGATGATCCCGTTATCCACACCAATATCCGTCTTGACCGAGATCGTTTTCGGAATAAAATGCTGCAGCATCACCTTCACTTCCTCGATAATATGGGAAAGGGAGATCGGTTGAAGATTGATTTCAGATTGTCGTGAGAAGAATAATAATTGCTTTGAAATCGAAACTCCTCGGTGTGATACATCGATAATTTGATCGACATATTTTTGCAGCTTTGCATCACCGGCAATATGTTTTTTCAACAGTTCGGCGTTGCCCAGCAGCATCGCCAGCAGATTATTGAAATCGTGCGCAATTCCTCCGGCAAGCGTCCCGAGACTTTCCAGTTTCTGCGATTGAAGCAACTGTGCCTGCATCTTCTTTTGTTCGGTGATATCGGAGAACAGCGCGACATATTGAATGACCTCGCCATGACTTCCATAGATCGCAGAGATGCTCAGCCATTCATCAAACAGCTCTCCGTTTTTTTTCCGGTTGACGATCTCGCCCTGCCACACTCCGAAATCGTTGAGCGATTTCCACATTTCATCGTAGAACTCTTTGTCATGTGTTCCGGATCTCAGCATTGATGGTGTATTCCCGATCGCCTCTTCTTTTGAATACCCGGTCAGTGTTGTAAATGCCGGATTGATCGCTACAATTTTATTGGAGGAATCGGTCACAACAATTGCTTCGCCAAGTGCTTTGTACACCGTTGCAGCGATTTTCAGTTCCTCATCTGCCCGCCTCCGCTCCGTTACATCACGCAGAATGCCTTCGTGATACTGGATATGACCCGCATCGTCATAAATATAGCGTCCGTGATCCTCCACCCACACTTCCGAACCATCCTTTTTCTTCAACCGGTACACGCCGATCTTCTCCTCCAATTCCTGAATCGTCACATTATCCCGATCCGTCTCCTCAAAATAGAGGGAATTCTTGATATCGACCGCCATCAATTCTTCCCTGCTGGAATAACCGAGCATCGCTACCATCGCCGGATTGACTTCGATAAACTTTCCGTCGTGCGTACTTTTATAGACACCGTCCAGTAGCGATTCAATCAGTTTCCCGTAGCGTAATTCGCTCTTTTCCAGCGCATGCTCCGCCCGTTTTCGTTCCGTCACATCGCGCGCAGTAGTGATAATAACTTCCTGTCCGAAATATTTCCCTTTGTTCGTGACGACATCTTTCGGGAAGATCTCTCCATTCTTTCGTTTACCCCAGAATTCAAATTGCTGCGGCTCTCCGGTGGCATAGGTTTTTCCTACCAAACCCATAATTTTTGGCAGATCGTTCTTGCCCTGTGCAGAAAGAAACTCTGGCGTCTTACCAATGATCTCCTGCCGTGTATATCCGTACATCTGTTCCACACCGTTATTCACGTCGATAAACCGACCGGTGCTGTCCTGTATATATATTGCGTCGGTCACGGAATTAAAGAGTCCGACATAACTGTGTTCACTCTCCCGTAAAATCTGTTCCGTCTTTTTGCGCTCAATGGCGTTGGCAACCTGTGTGGAGACGAACACAAGCGCATTCATATCGGCCTCCGTCAACCGGACCATATCGGTGTATGTCTGCACTACCATCACGCCGATTGTTTCGTTTTGCATGGTCTTCAATGGTACGCCCATCCAGTCAACACCCCGCGCGCCGTATAATTCTACTTCACCTGTCCTGATCAGTTCATCAAATACTTCCGGAGTCACCAGTATCGGCTTTCCGGTTTTCAACACGTATCCGGTCAAGCTTTTATCTGGTTTAATAGGAGACCAATCGCCGTCTTTTTCATCCCTGCTGTACGGGAAATCAATGACACCGGCTGCAGGATTGTACATGGCGATGAAAAAGTTTTGCGCTGGCATAAATTCCGAAATGATCCGGTGAATCGACCGGTACAGATCATCCAAATGCTTGGCCGTTTGCGCTTCTTCGGATATTCGATAGACGGCATCCCGTGCTTGTTCCACCCGCTTTTCATCCGTAACATCGCGAAAAACGACCATGATGTTTTCCACAGCACCGTGATCATCAAACATCGGCGAAGAGGTTAACTCTCCCCAGAATGGCGATCCATCAAACCGTGTAAGTTTATAAACGTGCGGAGACATTCCCGTACCACTGCGCAGCATCGTACCGAGGCGCACTCTGGCAGTGTCGAGTTCGGATGGATCAATCCACTGTTTAAATGATGAACCGATCACAATGGTTTCCGGTGGTATACGGAATATCTCATACATTTTGGGAGAACCGAATGTGATGGTTCCTTGTGGATCCATCATCGCGATGCCGTTAGGGGATTTTTCCACAACTTGTTTGTAATACGCTTCGGAAGTTTTCAGCCGTTCTTCCATCTCTTTGTGCAGCGTAATGTCGCGGACGACAACCTGTACGGATTTTTTCCCATTGAAGGTGACCGGTACTGAAACCACCTCGACATCAATCACCCTACCATCCAACCGGATAAACTTTTCCACCGCCTTCTCCTGCGGCTTTTTCTCGGTCAGTGCAGATTTCATTCGGCGGATGACAGTCTCACGGTATTCCGGATGAATGATCTCCAATACTGATTTCCCGATCAATTCGGATTGGTTCTGTGCTCCAATTAATGCAAGACCGGATGGATTGACATACACAAATTTTCCCTCCGTATGCACAGCCATTGCATCGGGCAGGAATTCGACAAGACTCCGGTACCGTTCTTCACTTTCACGGAGGGACTCTTCGATAGGAATGTTTTTCTTACTATTCACTAATTCTTATTCCCCAAGACATCAACATTAATGTATGATAGCAAGAACTATTGGAAGGAAATTGTTACCATAAAAACCAGAAGTCTCAAACGTGATATCAACGTCATTCTGAACGAAATCCCCACAAGACAGACTTCAGTCGGGCAGGTTCGACTTGCAAAAAATGCAAGGTTCAGAATGTCGAGGAAAAAGTATTTTTTGAAACCACTTCTAATAATTTGAACCTAATTAATTTACGACAACTCCGGTAAATGTCAAACAGCATTTCCTTACGATGGTACATTGTAAATATAATAGAACAATCCTCGCGCGATAATAATGAAGATCCGATGTAATTTATTTGGTTGGTTTTATTCCTGATTATTACTATTTTAGTCAATCAAACTGCTGGTTTTCCCCGCTGTTGTAATCAAAAGGCAGGTAGGTAGTCCGAACATGATCCCATCGGGTCTGGTTAGAGCGGCCAGGTCGGAATCACCTTTTGTCGGTCGACGGTTCAATTATAAAAAAAGATTTTTGGACTCTTGTTTTTCATGTTCATAGATTCACAAGTGATTAATTTAGTAACTGATGTTACGCAAAACAATTGGTCATGGTGAGCACGGCGCAGGCTTAACCTCTTAGGGCATCCTTCTGCCGAAGGGATTCCTTCGAAACAAAAGCTAAGGATTTGCTCAGGATGGGATCAACTTTTATGCGCCACGTTGAACCATGTTTTCAAAAAAATTAATGTATGCGTAACACCAGTTAATAATACCATAGCGGGCTCTAATGCTATGCTTCATCTTTTGGCGGTGGTAGCTCAGTCCAAAAAGGACTTCGTTTTTGTGTTAGGCGTAAAAAAAAATATGTTGGCGGGGTAGCTCAGCTGGTTAGAGCGTCGGAATCATAATCCGTAGGTCGTGGGTTCAAGTCCCTCCCCCGCTACTTTCATATCCCACAGTTGCCCAGGTATCCCCTGGGCATTTGTGTTTTTTTCGGCTTCCTGCTCAATCTCGTGTAAAATTGGATGAACAGTCGGTATTCTTCGAATCAAGAATTCGACCGTTTTGTTCTTTCTGCTGACGAGCACCTCCTTAGTGAAAATCTTGAATAGCATCCGCTTTCGATGCAAAGGAAGATTTTCGATTTCACTGGGATATGTTAACAGGAATAGTTCAACCTCCTTCCTAATTTGATCCTTTATCGCTTGATTTGAAGTAACAATCTGTAACTCCTTAAGCCGGTCATTAATACCGATCTTCTCTTTATTCAATTTTGTTAACTCCACACCCACAAGCTTTGGGTCAACCCCGTGAGCGATGGATTGGATAAGATTACTCTCCTCTGATTCTAACTTCTTGAGTCTAGCATTCAGAGTTTCAGATTGATTCTCATTCTTCGATGGTCTTTCATTAAGATAGTGATCAAGAACCTCCTTAATTGCATTCTCAAATGTTTCATGATGCATTACGGATTGTATTTGCTTTTCGACGTAATATTCAACCTCGTCTTTCCTCACAGAACAAAACGGGCAGACTCGCTTTCGAGTAAATCCACTACAAACGTATCGTTCAATCCTAGTCCCCTTTGATGTTGAGGGGTTACCATAGTAGGGATTTCCACAATCCTTACAACGAATAATACTGGTCAGTAGATTTTTTACATCGCCTCGTTCTTTGGTTCCTTTCTGTTCATGTTGCTTCACGCTATTTGCCTTCAACCACTCCTCCTTTGTCACAATCGGAGGGTGAGCGTCTTCTTCTATCACCCATTTGGCCTTATCGTTGATGTAATGTGGGTACTTGACATTTTTGGTTTTACGGCCTTCTTTAGCTGCGAATATTTTACTCATTGAATTCTTATTATATACCCGCGCACCATAGTAAGCGTGGTTGACAATGATGCTTCGGATTGTTGAAGAACTCCATTGTTGATTTTTGTTCCGCCACCTACCGCGCCGAGGGCAGGGTATATTGTTATCATTAAGTTCTTTCGCAATGAGAACACAAGCAGTTCCCAATTGCCTCCTTACGAAAATGAGTTTTACGACTTCTACTTCTCCAGGATCACCAATTGCCCACAGAACTTTTTCTTTACCACTCGTGCACCAATCACCAGGGTTCAAGGTTTTTTTGACATTGCTATCTGTAATACTAACTGCTATTCGAATATAGCCATAGGGTGGCGTTCCTCCATTTGAATATTTTCCATTACTCATCGCGCCACGAAATGTCAAATCGGCAAGCTTCTTGCTATATTGTGATGCCTGGACTGCATCAAAGGCATTCAGCATCGGAGCATATTCATGATTTTCGTCAATCGATGTTTTGATCATTTTCACATTTACATTTTCCCTTTTGAAGAGATGTCGCCAGAATACATTTTCTTCAGGATCTATTCCGCGCCCCCAACGAGACTGGTCATAACAAATCACAGCTCCAAAATCAGCACCCTTTTGTACTCGTTCAAGTAATCTATTAAATCCAGGTCTGTCAAACGTTGTTCCCGAAACTCCCATGTCCTCGAACCATTCGACAATCGTGAATTTATTGATATCGGCATATTTTCTGACTTCTTTTTTTTGTTGATTGATACTGTCTTCCTGCTCCACCGTGCTACATCGGACGTAACCGACAGCCATTTCTTCTCGTTTCATAACTTTACTCCTTGATTATAGATTGATTAATATCTTATGCCATCATAACTCCGTGACTGGAAGCCCGCATTCGATGCGGGCCCAGTGTTCTTTCTTCATGCCGCTTTTGTATCAGTGTTATCACCATTAGAAGGTTTGTCAATCTGAGTACGTCCTTCTAATCTCTCTATAAAAATATCTGCGATAATTTTCGCGATACGCTGTACATCGTCATCGCTCAGTTCTTCCAACCACGTGGTTTGGTAAGTGAATTCTATACTGTCAGATCTTCGGCGATCCATTGATGACAGAAATAGAATTATTGATCGTCGCTTCCATAATGATCTCCAATTCTCTGGTTTACGTTAACGGCTTCATTTACTACCTCCATCCCGTGAAGGATTACAAGTGA
>JALNZH010000322.1 GCA_023229405.1 Bacteroidota bacterium | reverse complement strand
CATTGCTGAAGAAGTAAAGAAACTTTCTCCCGATTTGATTGCATTCACCGGCGATATGGCCGATGGATCTGTTCCACACTTAAAGTATGATCTTGAACCTCTTGCCAATGTATATGCACCGCACGGAAAATTTTTCGTCACGGGAAATCATGAATATTATTCCGGCGTCGAACAGTGGGTGGTGCATGCGCGGGAAATGGGATACGATGTACTGATGAACGAACACCGGATGGTGACAAAAAACGGCGCCTCGTTTGTTTTGGGAGGAGTAACGGACTACGGCGGAGGAGGATTCTCCCCTGCACATAAATCCGATCCAGTAAAAGCGTTTGCCGGCGCGCCGAAAGGAACCACACGGGTATTGTTAGCGCACCAGCCGCGATCGTTGTTCCATATTACCGATCTCGACATTGATCTGGTGTTAATGGGTCACACACACGGTGGGCAATTTTTTCCGTGGAATCTTGTGGCCACCATCGGACAGCCGTTCATAAAAGGATTAAACAAATTCGGCGAAACAACCTGGGCTTACGTTAGTAAAGGGACGGGATATTGGGGACCGCCAATTCGCGTTGGCGCCCGATCGGAAATTACAGTGTTGACGTTGAAAAAAGCATAGCCACAAAAACACTATTCAACACCTCAATACGAAATACAAAAGCAGTGAATGTTCGTGTCTGTTTTATTGTCGGCGATAGACTCTAGAAGTACAGTCACCCTTCAACTCCCGACTAAAAACAGGCGGAAGAGCCGTCGGGTGACTGTAGAGAGCATCCTCTACTATTTCTTGTGATACCGTTGTTTCACCGCCGGTATCAAATATTCCTCAAACGATCGTTTGAAATCGTAATTTGCTTTCCATCCCCACTCTTTTTGTGCCAGCGAGTCATCAACATCCGCCGGCCAGCTATCCACAATTTTTTGGCGGAGTAAATCGGGTTTAAAATTCACTTGTGCTTCCGGAAAGGCTTTTTTAATCACATCATAAAAATCTTTTGCCGACACAGAGAATGCACCGATATTATACACCACTTGCGTCAGGTTGTTGGCAGAAGTTTCCTCAAGTTTCAATAACGCATTAATCGCATCCGGCATTACCATAAACGGCAGCGTAGCACTTTCGGGGACAAAACACTTATACACTTTCCCTTGAGCCGCAAAATGCATCATCTCCGGACCATAATCGCTTGTACCGCCAGTCGGTAGTGTGATGGCGCTAATGAGTCCGGGAAACCGGATGGCGCGGAAATCGACATGCGCTGTGGTCGGCTGCGGATCAATTTGTCGATAATACCAGTTGTAATATCGTCCGAGATCTTCGCAATATTTTTTGTTGATGCCGTACATTGTCCTCGCATCAAGCCATTCCGATTCTTTCACTTTTCCCGCTTTCATCTTCACCGAAACATCCGGTAAACCGTATGCAGCGATGGAACTCGGAAAGAGAAACTTCACATTTTCCCCTGTCGCACGCGCCTGACGCGCAGCAAGTTCCAGCAGACCCAGCGTACCGTCCACATTCACCCGGTGACCGAGCACTGGTTCTCGTTCCGCCTTTGTGGAAAGAATCGCCGCAAGATGATAGATTGTGCCAAAATCATAAAATGCAGCAAGGCGATCCAGCAATGACGAATCCATAATATCGCCAACGATTACTTCATGGCATTTTTCCTGCATTGTTTTACTGAGCGGATGGACATCGATTGCTACGATGTGGATATCGGGATACTGCTCCGTCAGCCGGGCAACAAGACCGTGGCCGATTTCTCCGTTCGCTCCGGTGATTAAGACTGCTTTTGTGGACATAACGTTCCTTTCAGAATAATGGAAAGAATATACAGAAAAATTCATGCGTGTTGCACCCGAAATATTTCTCATCTGCCGATACGACAGGCGAAAAAACCGAGTTACAGGAAGAAAATTTGCAATGGATATAAATTTCTTGCCGCACCCGAAATAACTGCTTTTCGCTTGAATAGCACACTTGACTATAAGCACCAAGGGAAGTAAGTTATACGAAACAATACCTGAGAGTATGATTTTTTCATCTCCTTTATCGGTCCCGAACCGCTTCATTGTTTTCCTCATCTTTTGGAACACCCTGTTCTGCGCATGTACCTCGCTCTCGTTTAGTCAAAAAAGCGAAATAAAATTTGACCGCATTTCATTGAATGACGGACTCTCACAAAGCACGGTGAATTGTATCATCCAGGATCAAAAAGGATTTCTTTGGTTCGGAACACAGGATGGATTAAATAAATACGACGGGTATTCGTTTACCGTGTATAAACATGATCCACTGGACAGCAATTCACTCTCCGATAATTTTGTCTGGTCAATGGTTGAAGACCGCAATGGAAAAATCTGGATCGGCACGAGCGGTGCAGGATTAAACTGTTTCGATCCAGAGACAGAGTCATTCTCCCGGTTCACCAATCGTACTTCCCAAACAAACGGAATCAGCAGCAATGAAATTCTTGCAGTGATGGAAGACCGAAGCGGTGCACTTTGGATCGGCACACGCGGCGGTGGATTGAATAGAATGGATCCGTTGCGACAAACGTTTACCGTATTTAGAAACAATCCGGATAGAGCATCAAGTCTCAGTGATAATAATGTTTACAGCATCGCCGAAGATTCATCCGGCACGCTCTGGATCGGTACACACAACGGACTGAACCGATGGAATAGCGCAGATGAAACGTTCACCCGGATGATGCATCATCCTGATCGAGAGGAAAGTCTCAGCGACAACAACATTCGCACTTTGTTTGTGGACTCATACAATACACTCTGGATCGGCACCGAAAACGGCGGACTGAATCGATTTCACGAGCGCGAGCAATCATTCACCCGATATACGAATAATCCTGCCGATAAAAACAGTATCTCCCATAATTCCATCTTGTCAATTTCCGAGGATAAGGACGGAGCACTGTGGATCGGCACTCTTGGGGGAGGATTAGAACGGTTCAATAACAACCGGTTTATTCATTACACCTATCATTCGCAAAATCCTAAAAGCCTTGGCAGCAACCGAGTCTATTCATTGTATTTCGATCGAAGCAATATTTTGTGGATCGGCACGGCTGGCGCCGGCCTGAGCAGATTTAATCCCATCACAAAACAATTTTCACATTATTACAGCACTCCCGGCAACAATCAAAGTCTCAGTCATAACAGCGTCTGGAATTTTTGCGAAGACCGTGGAAGCAACGGCAACTCCATTTGGATCGCTACACTGGGCGGAGGCGTCGGCAAATTTGACAGGGCAACCGGAACGGTTCGCACTTATTCCACTCAGACCAACTTGCCCCGTTCGTTGAACGACAACGATATTTGGTGCCTCCTTCAAGACAACGAGGGCATTCTCTGGATTGGAACATACGGCAGCGGTTTGAATAAATTCAATCCTGCAAAAAATTCATTTGAATATTTTGTGGCAAATGAAAACGATTCAGGCAGCATTGCAGGAAATGATATCGTTACGATGGTGGAAGATGCGGGAGGATCGTTGTGGATCGGGACCAACAACGGCATCAGCGTCCTGCCAAAAAACCATCGTACGTTTATCCGCATTCAGCACCGCACAGATGACTCTGCCAGTTTGAATCACAATGCTCTCCGGGCAATGTATGTGGATCATCAAGGAGCGCTGTGGGTCGGAACAGACAGAGGCGTAAGTATTCTTTCTCCCGATCAAACTGCCGCCCCGCACAGCAGGGTCCGGTTCACACACTATGCAACGGAAGCGAACAATCCGCACAGCATCAGCGACAATCGAATTCGGTATTTGTATGAAGATTCCGCCGGCACAGTCTGGATCGGAACACGCGGAGGACTCAACGCTTTCGATCGACGTACGAAGAAGTTCACACGGTACACCGAAAAGGACGGATTACCAAATAATGTTATTTACGGCATCGTTACAGACAACGAAGGATTTCTCTGGCTAAGTACAAATAACGGATTATCCAAATTCGATCGGGTGAAAAAAACGTTTCGCAACTATGATGTCAGCGACGGATTACAAAGTAACGAATTTAATCAGGGGGCCTGCCTCAAAACTTCAACCGGAGAATTATATTTTGGCGGCACAAACGGATTTAATTGTTTTTTCCCGGACAGAATCACCGATAATCCTCACCTTCCACCTGTTGTTCTGACAGATTTTAAAATATTTGACAGGCGGACAACATTGGAGACTTCCATTTCCAGTATAAAGGAAATTGTCCTTCACTATAACGACGACTTTTTCTCTTTTGAATTTTCTGCGCTCGATTTTTCACATCCCGAAAAAAATCAATACGCATATCAAT
>JALNZH010000321.1 GCA_023229405.1 Bacteroidota bacterium | reverse complement strand
CGGTCATCCTGAGCAAATCCTTTGCTGTTTGTTCCGAAGGAATCCCTGCGGGAAAGGATGCGTCTCCCGATAGGGATGCCTTCGGCAGAAGGATGACGTAACTATCTTAGCCTGCGGCCTTGCTCACCATGACCGTTTTTCTTGTTTTGCGTAACGTGAGTGATGTACATAACTGTTTTATGGGGGCGATGAATATTCATCGCCTTTTTTAATTTTTATGGCTATATTATTGAGAATTTTTTCATTTTTCGGGAAAAACTGATGCCTTCTATTTCTATTTCATCGGGTTCACTGCAAGGTAACCTCCATAACCAGTTTACTCAATTTTCTTCCAACTCCATCATTAAACGCCTCTGGGAAAAAGATTATACGATTTGGAGGAGCGAAGAGGTCCATAAAAAGTCTATTCTTAACCGTCTGGGATGGCTGCAGAGTCTTGATCTCATGCTCACAAATGTTGAAGACTTGATATTGTTCAGCGAAGGGATTAAAAATGCAGGATTTATGCACGTTGTTGTCTTAGGAATGGGTGGCAGCAGTCTTTGTCCCGATGTTTGTCGTGCAACATTCGGCTCGGCCGCCGGATTTCCGAAATTATTCGTGTTGGACAGCACTAATCCTACATCGGTGTACCGCATCGAACAACAGATTAGCCTTGCGAAAACTCTGTTCATCGTCGCATCAAAATCGGGCGGAACAACAGAGACGAATATGTTCTATCAATATTTCTACGACCGTGTCGCAAGTGTTACAACGAATCCGGGTGAAAACTTCATTGCTGTGACCGATGCGAATACCAAGATGGAGAACATCGCCAAAGAGAAAAAGTTCCGCCGTATCTTCGTCAATCCCGAGGATATCGGAGGAAGATATTCTGCGTTGTCCTATTTTGGACTGGTGCCGATGGCTTTGAGTGGGATGGATGTAAAGCGATTGCTGCATTCGGCGGATGAAATGCGGAAACAATGTCGCTTTGATCCGGTGCAAAACCCTGCGGCACAGATCGGACTACTGATGGGTGAAGCACATAATGAAGGTATCGATAAAATGACCTTCGTGCTTTCGCAAGAAATTACAACATTCGGATATTGGGCAGAGCAGTTGATTGCCGAAAGTACGGGAAAAGGAGGGAAAGGAATTTTGCCTGTTGAAGGTGAGAGTCTCTCCGGTACGGTTGATTCAAAGCAATTCGGAACCGATCGATATTTTATCTTTATATTGCTGGAAAAAGACCTGCCGCGCTATGCAAACCTGCAGGATGAATTAACGAAAAAAAATATTCCGTTTGCGACAATCACAATAAAAGAAAATTATGAACTGGGGTCTCAATTTTTTCTTTGGGAATTTGCCACAGCGATTTCGGCAATCGTGCTGAAGATTAATCCCTTTGATGAACCGAATGTGAAGGAAAGTAAGGACAATACAGTCCGGGTCATTGCGGAATTTAAAGAACAGGGAAAGCTTCCGTTAAAACATACTGTTGCGACGGATCATCGATTTACGCTTCACGGAGAGCCTGGATATGCCGCTTCGTTAAACGCTTCAGCAATGTCGGCAATACTACAAAAACACTTTTCCGGGACAAAAAATGAAGACTATATCGCATTGTTAGCCTATATTGATCAAAATAGCGAACATGAATCTCTAATGTATTCACTCCGTAATGAATTAACCGGATTGTACGGTCTACCTGTAACAGTAGGATTTGGCCCCCGGTATCTTCATTCCACAGGTCAATTGCATAAGGGAGGGAAACCGAACGGAATATTTCTTATTCTTACGGCAGACGAACCGGTAGATGCTTCCATTCCCGGGGAAATATTTTCTTTCGGTGTTTTAAAAAATGCGCAGGCGCTTGGTGATTATCAGTCGTTTGCGGATAGGAAAATGAGATTGCTTCATCTTCACATGGCGGGGAATGCTGCAGAAGGACTGCGCGCATTACAGCAAATGATCCTTCAATGAATCAGGAACCCTATGAATGAATTGATAGCTGGTCTGAGAAACGGGCTCATCGTCTCTTGTCAACCGGACAATGAGGATCCATTTAACACCTCCGCTTTTGTTGCCGCATTTGCCCGCGCAGCAGAGAAGGGGGGCGCGTCGGCTATTCGAACAGAAGGTACGGCGAACATCGCCTCAGTCCGGGCAGCAATTGGGCTTCCAGTAATCGGTTTTATAAACGGACAGTTTCCGAACGGATGGGTGTGTATCACACCTGATTTCAAGGATATAGAATTAATTCTTCATGCCGGCGCCGACATGGTCGCATTGGATGTGACGCCAAGGAAACGACCGAACGGATTAGACGGAATCGAATTTTTTGAAGAAGTCAGAAACCAGTTCGATGTTCCACTGATTGCCGACATCGCTACGTTTGAAGAGGGAATTAGAGCTGCCGAAATGGGAGCCGATGCAGTTGCGACAACATTATCAGGATATACCGAATATACACAACAACGAAATCAGGACGAACCAGATTTTTCTCTGATTGAAGAACTTGCTCGTGCCGTAAAGATTCCTGTAATTGCACAAGGCCGAATTTGGTCTCCTCAACACGCCAATGAAGCTGTGAAACGTGGAGCGTATTGCGTTGTTGCAGGTTCCGCCATCACCCGTCCGTCTATGATCACCAAGCGATTCGTTGATGCCATTGTCAGCAAAGTCTCCTAACGGTTACATTCATTAATTCAGTTACTCATGAAAAAACTTCTTTTCATAGTTATTCCCTTTTTACTCTATTCGCAATCCGTCTATCTTCCAGCAACACATCCTGTCTATCATTACCTGGATAAGATGGAAGCGAAGCAGGTGATAGTCGGATATCGCGATGCAGTGAAGCCGATGTCCAGAGAAACTATTGCGCGATTCATTATCCAGATCGATACAACTTCGCTTCCCACCACGGCAGTTGAGCAGGAAGAACAATTTTATTATAAAGAAGAGTTCTTTCAGGAATTGGAAAATCTTGGATATGAAAATCTTATTGAAGAGCGGTGGCATCTCTATCAGTATAAAAGCGATCCCGGTAGTTTTAATGTCGATCTGATCGGTGGATATACGTACCATGATAGGGCTGATAGCAAGTTTACTAAAGTGATCTCCAACGGTTTAAATACCTATGGATATTTGGGGAAACAGGTCGGAGTTTATTTTATGTTCCGTGACAATACTGAATCGGGAACGTACATCAGTGCCTCGCGTCCGTACTCATCAACTCCGGCACAGGTAATTGCGAGAAGTCTCAGCTCCTTTATCAATTATGATCCTATTGATGCACAAGTGAATGTCGATTTTGGTTTCATTACTCTTTCTGCAGAAAAAATGCATAACGAATGGGGTTCCGGTGAGCGGGGAAACATCATTCTCTCGAACAAGGCCCCATCATTTCCGCAGATTAAAATGAGGGCAAAGTTCGGTGAGAATGTCGATTTTACCTATTTGCATGGATGGCTTCATTCCGATATTCTGGATTCAAGCAGAATATATCAAAATCCCGATGTTGCCGGCGGTTTCGGTTTTCGCCGTGTTTTTAGACAAAAATATATTGCTGCACATATGATTGAGTTTACCCCGTGGGATGGTGTTGATATAGCAATCGGTGAGTCTCAGATCTATGGCAGCCGCAATCCGGAGTTATTGTATCTTATTCCGGTAATGTTCTTTAAGGCGGCTGAACATTGGATGTATGACACAGACAATTCTCAAATGTTCTTTTCAACTGATTTGAACTTCATCAAAAACCAAAACTATTACATGTCGATATTTCTTGATGAATTTTCTACCGAAGATTTTGTGCGTGCGGATCGACAGCGGAATCAATTGGGATTTACCATCGGAATGAAACTGTATGATCTCATTATTCCCGATACCAAACTAATGGTGGAATATACCCGAATGAATCCCTGGGTCTATAATCATCGTTTTTCCGATGCAACGTTTCAAAGCCATAAGATTAATCTTGGTCATTGGCTTGGGCAAAATGCCGATCTGTTTACAGTCGGGTTATCATACCGTCCGTATCGAACATTCGAAGCGGGAATTATGTTCGAATCACTCAGAAAAGGAGGGAAAGATTCGACAGTCTTCCAATATCGCCTTCCGACGCCGACGTTTTTGTACGGCCCTATAACAAAACTGCAAACATTCGGTATTATCGGCACGTATGAACCGCTGCGAGATGTTGTCATAGACTTCCACATTTTACAAAGCCGGTTTACAACACAAATAAAAGCTTCAAGCCTTTCGATCGTAAAAAATCCCAATGAATATGAAATTGCGCCTGACCATAATAATCAGTGGGACATTTTTCTAGGAATCCGGTATAAC
>JALNZH010000320.1 GCA_023229405.1 Bacteroidota bacterium | reverse complement strand
CGAACCAACAAGCGAAATACCTGAGATGGCATTCGTCGCAGACATCAGCGGAGTATGAAGCGTAGGTGTTACCTTCTTAATAATCTCAAATCCGACAAACCCTGCCAGGATGAGAATGTAGATAAGTTCTATTTGCATTTTGTCTCCTTAAAATAAATCTAAATATGTTCAACGCCGTACGAACGGCACAACGCGTGATTATCGTTTTTCATTTTTTTTTGGAATAAAGTTCGGATGAACGATCTTTCCTCCATGGGTAATTAAACAGCTCTTAATGATATCATCATCGAATTTCAGTTCGAACTGCTTTGTTTCTTTGTTCCAGAATTCATCTAGCAGATTGAACAGATTGTTGGAATACATCAAACTTGCGTTCATGGCAACGCGCGCCGGCATGTTTTTCATTCCAATAATTTTTACGCCATTCTTCTCTACAATCTTACCGGCGACAGCACCTTCCACATTGCCCCCAGTTTCTACGGCGAGATCGACGATAACGCTTCCGGGGCGCATTGCCTCAACCATTTCTTTGGTTACAATCACCGGCGCTTTTCGTCCGAACACCTGCGCAGTCGTAATCACGACATCCGCCTGTGCGCAATACTGTTTCATCACTTCACGCTGCTTTTTCAGTTGTTCTTCGGTCAACGCCTTGGCATAACCTTGTGCAGTCTGCCCAGTTTCCCCCAGATCAATTTCGACAAATTTTGCGCCAAGCGAGAGAACATCGTTCTTTGCAATGGGACGCGTATCAAACGCATCCACTTTTGCGCCAAGTCGTTTCGCCGTTGCAATCGCTTGCAATCCTGCAACACCGGCGCCGATAATAAATACTTTCGATGGTTGAATTGTTCCGGCTGGCGTCATCATCATCGGAAAAATTTTTTGAATATTATCCGCCGCAACAATCACCGCCGCATAACCGGCAAGGCTCGCTTGTGAACTTAAGGCATCCATCTTTTGTGCGCGGGTGGAACGCGGAATCATTTCCATGGAAATTGCAGAAATATTCTTCTTTGCTATTTCTGCGATCAATTTCGATTCGTTAAACGGATCGAGGTAACTGATATGAATTGCCCCTTTCTTCATTGAAGCGAGTTCTTTTGCATCCGGTTTCCGAAGCCGCAAAACGATATCTCCAGATGCGATTAATTTTTTGCGATTTTTTTCTACGGTAGCACCGGCTTTTTTATATTCGTCATCGGTGATTCCAAGGGTTGCTCCGATCCCTGCTTCAACGGAGATTACTCCCCCCTTTTTTACCAGTTTTTCGACTATCACCGGCAGAACCGGAACGCGTTGTTCTACGGCCGATTGCTCTTTGGGAATGGCTATGGTCATATGGTTTTCCTATTGTGCGAATTCATTGATTGAATTGCTGATTGGTTTGGAGTGATATGGTTTCAAATCTGGTTGTGCTTGGAACAGACGGTACATCGGCATTGCACCGGCATCGTGCTGGGTCATAAATGGTACACCGAGAATTCGTTCGATGGTATTCAACATCGATGTTGTTGTGTAGTGCGTATGATCGATCACCGCTCGTTTTACGTATGGACTAATTACTAACCCAACGGTACGCTGTGCATCTTTATGATCAGCGCCACCGTTTGCGCTTGTCTCTAGAACAAAAATGGCAGATTCCTTCCAATATTTGCTGTTGGAAATTCGTTCAACAATTTTTCCAACTGCCCGGTCATTATCTGCAAGATACGATGCTCTTGAACGGTGTTTTCTACTTTCACCAGCGGTATTGTCGTTCGGAAGTCTTATAATCGACAGCTGTGGTAACGAATCCCCTTGCTCGTAATTTGAAAATTCTTTCATCCACATTGTTGCTCGAAGCGTGTCGTAATAGTAGAGATCCCACCCGCGGTAGATTGGTGAAGTAATTTTTGCCAATCCAGATGCCATTGGTATAATCTCACCTCTCGATGACGCAACTTCATCAATAAACAATCCGTAATTTCGAACCCGTAATCCCTTTTTCTGAGCTGCATCCCACACATACCCTCCGGCCGAAGTTGCCATTCCTTCACGTTCATAATCGTACTCACCGCCGCGCCTTGCATACAATGTCGGCCAGGTTTTTGAAACATAGTCATTCGAATACCCGGACATTGCGTACTGTATCCCATCCACGGTCACCTGCCCGTTGGCATAAAAATTATCGAGCAAGACAAACTCTTCCGCCAACAGATGATGATTAGGTGTGATCGACTTTCCATACATCACAAGACTATCTTCGCCATCCCCTTGTGCAACATCCCCGAAGACCTGATCGTACGAGCGAAGCTCTTTGACAATATAAAATACATATTTAATCGGCGATACCACGTGATCAGATTTTGGGATGGGATTATCATTCGCCCAATCTGAGAAATTTCGATTGCGGGTGGAAGGATTATTCTCGAAAACTTGACTGGTGTACATATTCAATTGTTCTTCGTTGGGAAACGGAATAAACGAAACCGTTCCTTTCAACAATTCGGTGCTGCCGCGATAATCCGGATTTGCGAAGGACACTTCCCCTTTTCCGTTAGCAACGATCATCTGACTATCTGCAATAACCACTGCTGTCGGATACCAGCCAGTCGGAATAAATCCCCGGATTCTGCTTTTCCCAACAGTACGGACATCCACGATAGCAACAGCATTATTGTCTGCCAATGCGACGACCAATACCGAATCACTGTAGAACGCAAGAGCATTCGGTGTGCTTCCGATAAGCGCATTCTGTTTTAGCGACACAGTAATAGTTTCATCCACCGTGAGCGTAGATAGATTAATCACGGAAACAGTGTTCTCGCCGGAATTCGTCACACATAAATGTGTGTGCCTCGGATTCATCGTCATGGCGCTTGGATTAATACCAACCGGAATTTCGAGAAGTTTCGTAAGAGAATCGGCTTGCACTACTGTAACTTTCCCTGCTCCCCATTCACTCACATACACCAGTCGGCGTGCTTCATCCAGTATACATGTATAAAGAGGAGTAGTAAATCGAACGGTATGCTCTATCGTATTATCGTATGCATTAAGCTTGAAGAGCGTATTCGCCATTTTTGATGCGGCATAAATCGTACTTCCCTCGGAATTAATCACCAATCCTGCTGGAGAAATATTTTCTTCCGGTGCCGGTTTACCCAGTATAATAGAATTTAAAAACCACGCTGAGTCACTCGAAAATCCGTAGCGGTACACTTTGTTGTCATTACCGGCAGTGACAAAAAAATAGTCACCGTATGGACCCCAAACAGATCCCATCCATGATTTACGAATCGACAAAGATTGTACGACTTTCTTTTTTTGAACATTAATGATCGACAGTGTTTGATCCCCTAACCCGCTGTTCACCACTAAAATATTTTTTTGATCCGAAGAGAGAGACATCCCCAGCGGGAGCGATCCCACAGACACGGATACCCCGGCCGGAGTCAGAGAATGACCGTCAGGAAATAATTCTTTTTCTACAATGGATGTAGTAGATTCGATAGGAAGTTTTACTGCGGTTGTCGTACAACTCAACAGAAACAGTGAACAACAAAGGATGAACGATAATCTCATCGGGACAAGGATAAAGGAAAAAACAGATATATTTATAATATAACAATCTTCCCTACCGTGAGCAAGAAGTAGAATTGGCTACAATTTATTGATACTGTAGCAAGATTTTGGTAAGTTATACGCAATTCATTATCTATTTTCACAGAAAGTTGCTTTGTTTGCCGGATTGTAACGCTGCCGGTTGCACCAAGAAGAATTTCACCCATGCTCCCTATCTTTGCCGCGGTTTTTCAACAGGATCCACGCCACAAGGAATTTGAACAGCAAACACTGCCTCATATAGAAGTGCTGTACAACTATGCATTGCGTATGACAGGCAACCGGGAAGATGCAAATGACTTACTACAGGAAACATTTCTTAAGGCATACCGGTTTTGGGATAAGTTTGAACAAGGAACGAACTTACGGGCATGGCTGTTTAGGATAATGAAAAACACATATATCAACCTGTATCGCAAAGAAGTGAAGGAACCGGACAAGGTTGATTATGACGAAATCGAAGGATTTTACAATCTCATCCGCGACCAGAACAGCGATGACAATAATCTGCAGGAAAAGATTTTCGGTCAGTTGTTGGATGATGACGTGTCGAAAGCACTGGAATCGCTTCCCGAAGAGTTCAGAACAGTCGTAATTCTGTGCGACATTGAAGGATTGGCATACGAAGAGATTGCCGAGTTTCTGCAAATTCCTGTAGGAACGGTACGATCACGGCTTCATCGGGGAAGAAAATTATTATATGCTGCATTGTATGAATATGCCAAACGACGCGGTTTTATAAAAAAAGAAAAA
>JALNZH010000319.1 GCA_023229405.1 Bacteroidota bacterium | reverse complement strand
CAGCCGCATGATGACCCGGGAAAAAATTCCGCACAATGTGTTGAACGCAAAACAACATCAGCGTGAGGCAGAAATCGTTACGAATGCCGGCCTTCCGGGCGCCGTAACGATCGCAACAAACATGGCCGGCCGTGGAACCGATATTAAACTCGGCCCGGGTGTGCGTGAAGTCGGTGGACTTTCCATCGTCGGAACAGAACGGCATGAAGCGCGACGTATCGACCGGCAATTGCGCGGCCGTGCAGGCCGTCAGGGAGATCCCGGCATGACCAAATTTTTCCTTTCGTTGGAGGATGATCTGATGCGCCTCTTCGGCAGCGACAGAATTGCCTCCGTTATGACCAAAATGGGAGCGGAAGAAGGGGAAGTGATCGAACATTCCATGATCACCCGCATGATTGAACGCGCGCAAAAGAAAGTGGAAGAAAACAACTTCGGCATCCGGAAACGACTGTTGGAATACGATAACGTGATGAATCAACAGCGCGAAGTGATCTATTCGAAACGGCGCCACGCACTGCTCGGCGAACTACTGGATGACGAGATTAATCGTATGCTGGATGATTATGCCGATGATGTTGTTGAACGGCATTTTGAGGCCGGTACGATCGATGAGATGAAGGACGAACTACGTACCAATTTGTTGATCGACCTTAAAATAACTCCGGCGGAATTCCAAACACTCGGTGCTAACGGTGTGCAAGAACGGGTCATTGAAACAGCGAGAGAATTTCTGAAACGCAAACGTGAATCAATCGGTAACGAAGCGATGAATTTCATTCAGAAAGTGTCGCTGCTGCAGATTATCGATATCCGATGGAAAGAGCATCTTCGTGAAATGGATGATCTGAAAGAAGGTATTTACCTTCGGGCGTACGGTCAGAAAGATCCGATTCTGGAGTACAAATCTGAAGCATTCAAAATGTTTATCGAACTGCTCGGATTAGTGAATAGGGAAGCATTGAACATGGTTTTCAAACTGTTCCCGGAAAATCAGCAACAGATTGAAGCGCAGCAACAACGCCGCGGTTTTAACCGGGATCGGATGACACTGACACATTCTGCGTCCACAGGCATGGGATTGCAGGGAACGATTGAAGGAGAGGGAAAACAACAACAGCAACACCAAGCTCCGAGAGTGCAACAGATTATTTCCGGCGATAAAGTCGGCAGGAACGATGCATGTCCTTGCGGCAGCGGAAAAAAATATAAAAATTGCCACGGTAAAAATGCCTGAGACGGTATTGTGCGTGAGGTCATGTTTCGGTAAGAAAAAAATGTAGCATATTCACAGGTTAGCAGTATCTGAAACAATATTTTTCATCATTTGTGAGGACGTTATGAACCGTTTTTTGGTGTTGTTTGCCGTTGCAGCAATGGTAACCGCCAGTTTTGCTCAGCGGACAATTCCGCTCAACATTGAACAACTCGTCCGGGATGCCGGTGTTATCGTGGACGCGACGGTTGTAAAAACAGAGACCGGGAAGGATCAACAATCAGGTTTGTTGGTCACGTGGGTAACGGTGGACGTGTTGGAGTCGTTCTATGGTGCGAAACTGGGGCAGATGACTTTCAAACAATACGGCGGCGAAGCGGACGGAATCGCAAATTATCCCAAACATCTTCCACGATATACGGCCGGAGAACGGTCGTTGCTGTTTCTTACTGCTCCGAGTACCATCGGAATGCAAAGCCCTGTTGGTATGCAACAAGGGAAGTTTATGATAGTTAAAGAGGGAACAGCAAAAACCCGGATCAAAAATTTGATGAAGAATCCAACGCTGTTTAATGGTGTGTCAACGCAAAACGGAGCGCAAAAACGGATTCCTTCCTTTAGTAATGACGACGGTTCAATGGACTTTGAAGAATTTACATCGTTCATTCGATCATATGTTCAACAAATTAAACAATAGGTGACCTAATGAAGACTATCGTATCGTTGTTGAACCGGATCCTCTTTGTCATCGTTTTTTGTACCGCCATTGGAATCGCCGGCGGTCCTTCGGCAACCGTAAACGGCGTTGCTGTCCGCTACAATAATGCCTCCGCAATTACCTACAAAACTGATTTGGGAAACATGGGAAGTTTTTCCAATACTGTTGCGACCAATCTCGTCAGCACAAGTTTTTCCACCTGGCAAAATGTCTCTACCGCACAGATCACCTTCACCAATGGTGGCCAATTGGTGTCCGATGTAACAGGTGCGAATTATACGAATTTTGTCGATAAATTTGATGACAATATTAATCCGATGATTTTTGATACGGATGGTTCCATTATCGATGCGATGCTGGGAGTTAATGCGTCCAATTCAACAATCGGTTTTGCCGGATCAAGCTATTTTATTTCAGGTCCCAATGTCGGGAAATATTCGGAAGGCCAGGCAGTGATGAACGGAAAGTTTGCCAATAATCCGTTCACCGAAGCGCAGTTTAAAGCAACATTCGTTCACGAGTTCGGACATTTTATCGGTCTTGACCATTCCCAGATCAATATGCCGTTCGTTGGCGACGGCAATCAGGCCAACGACGCGTATATTCCGACAATGTATCCTACGTCGACGGATGACGATACGCATCTTGCCACGCTAAATCCGGACGATATCGCAGCTGTTTCGATGTTGTATCCGAAATCCACATTCGCAACGACAACCGGAATGATCAGCGGTACGGTAACACGGTTCGACAATTCCGTGGTTCGGGGTGCCAATGTTGTGGCAAAAAGTACTGGAGCGGATTCATTAACGAACCAGATCTCGACAGTGACGGATTACTATACAAAGAATACCGGCGCGTATACCATCATCGGACTAGCTCCTGGAAATTATTATGTAAGAATTGAACCGGTCAAAAGTTCATTCATTAAAGGATCGAGCGTCGGACCGTATGCAAACTCGGCTACCGATCTTTCGTTCATCAATCCTGTTGTAACGGAATATTACAATGCTGGCGCAGAATCATCTGATCCGGCAACGGATAATCCTGGCGCAAAAACTTCTGTTGCTGTTGCCGCCAATGCCACTACGGCTAATATCAATTTGATTGCGAATAAAGTGCCGAATGCTCCGATCACAAATATTTTGGAGTATCATACCGGCCTGAATGGAGTCTTCGAATTACCATCCAACTATGGCGATAAACGGTATTCCGTCCGGTTCACTCCTGGTGCAAATGCAAAATTTATTCGAACCGAATATTATATCAATAGCGGAGTGGAAGCAATTGAGGGGACCGGGTCATTGAAAGTGAGTCTGCATCAGAACACAACAGGCAGCTTGGGAGGAGTTCCCGGAACACAGATTGGATCTCCCATTTCCATTCCTTTTACACAAATAGCGAAGAGTGGGTATAATCTCGTAGACTTTTCCTCCCAGAATTTGCAGGTGCAAGCCAATGTTGATTTTCACATTGCGTTTGAAGTGGTCGGCGTTGCCGGAGATACTCTGCAATTTGTCTCGGATAATGCAAGCACACCTACAAACCGGTCTTCCTCATATTTTAACGGACCGGGCGGATTGAAATGGTATAACCTTCTCGAGCCGGATAACTATTCTGAAGGATATAATTTTGCGGTAAGAGCAGTCATTGATATTCCGGCGACGGTAAAAAAATCCGAGCTGCTTCCTGCTGAATTCACATTGCAACAAAATTATCCTAATCCGTTTAATCCGGCGACGACCATTGGTTTTTCAGTTCCGAGGGATGGATTCGTAATGCTGAAAGTATACTCCTTGCTTGGGGAAGAGGTGGCAACGTTGGTAAATGAAAATCTCACCACAGGTGAATATACGGCACAGTTCGACGCTACGAAACTGGCCAGCGGAATGTATGTTGTGACGGCAACAACCGGCAATTCGTCGTTGACAAAAAAAATATTGCTCTTGAAATAGTATCAAGTGATACTAGGTGTCGGGCTGAAATAAATTAGTATAGCCAATTCAGGAGTCAAATGGTACGGACGTGTTGGTATTTTCATCGGCAACACGGTGTTGAAGTTTGATTCATCCGATTATTTTTCTATGTTGCGTTACAGTGCGCAAAGAATAGAAAATAATCGGATTTTTTATTTCAAAGAACGTTGTTATTGAATTATGGATGTACGGAAAATAGTAGTAGCTGCGATACAATGGCGGTATGCTCCTGAATTAATCGTTATCGTCATACTTTTTGCGATTGCTGCCGGGTATGCCGTTACGGATAATGCGACTTATACTCCGGACAGTGCACGGTATGCAATCTGGGCAGAGTCGATTGCTGAGGGAAATGGATTTTCAGATTGGACATCTCCGGAACCCTCACGGTACGTTGTGCATGCTCCGTTGTATTCCGTACTACTTGCTCCCGTTGCCGCACTGTATCCTCACAATAGT
>JALNZH010000318.1 GCA_023229405.1 Bacteroidota bacterium | reverse complement strand
ATCCTTTCCCGCAGGGATTCCTTCGGAACAAACAGCAAAGGATTTGCCCAGGATGACCGCTGTTTCTGCGCCGCGTCGAACCATTTTTACCTTTTTGCGTAACATCAGTTAGTCTTTATCATTTCTTCTCTTCAGACTTATTATTGCAGTACTGTCCGCATGAGAGATTATATCCCGTTTGTTACATTCAAAATAAGAGTTCCATTCCAAAATCCAATCAGTGAGTTAATTGTTGACATTTCGTATTTACTCTTCTATTTTGATCGAGCAATTCCTTTATTTAAAAATCACAAATCATAGGAGGTTGTCCGGATGCAAAAGAAATTTATATTATTGTTTCTCGCTGTTTTCTTAATCTCATTGACATTTGCAGCCGGATGTTCGGACGAAGATTCTTCTCCAACCGCAGCGGCAATACCCAAAGATCTTACCCAAGCAGAAGTGTCAACAATACTGAACACCAGTTCCGGCGGTGGGGATCCGAGAGGAACGTATTATATAAACACCCCATTTTTTACGATGTTTACATCTGATACATCCAGACACTTGCAATTTAAAACGGTCACACAAAATAGTGGCAGTGGAACGATAAAATTTGAAGGAAGTTCATCTTTACAGGGAACGTGGACTTCAACCAATATTACTGTTGCCATTAATTTGGTCTTTTCGATAACAACCAACGGCCGCACGGAAGATAT
The DNA here is from genome assembly GCA_023229405.1 of Bacteroidota bacterium. Taxonomy (GTDB): domain Bacteria; phylum Bacteroidota; class Ignavibacteria; order UBA10030; family UBA8401; genus UBA8401. The sequence goes on along the minus strand of JALNZH010000318.1, from coordinate 3,673 downwards.
TACTATGGCTCCGAGCGCCGCCGATCTTCAGTTGAATGGCTCAAGCACTGGAACATGGAAAGTGATCGACTCAGAGAAACTCATTATGACCGATAACAAAATTGCTGAACCAGTGGACACGGTTGAATTTTTAGCAAATTCGAAAGGATTATTTTTAGGTTCAGAAATTGATACTGACGTTTTTGGTGTTATGATCATCAAAAAATAGCAACATGTTTTTACCGGAATGACAAAAAAGCGGATGGGCATCCGCTTTTTTTTGTACTAAACCAATACGAAAATACCATTCGGTACTGATAGAAATGATCGAATCGAGATTGATATCTGTTTAATTATCCGCTAAACTTCTGTGTAATTTTTATTGCGACATCATACCGACAAGGAAATCGGAGATTGTTAGTGTGAATGCCCACTTCCCCGGCGAAGAAAAACGCCGTGTCACGTCGAACCGCAGCACATCAGCAATATTCGAGATACCAACGCTTGCTTCATAATACCAACCGCGCGAATCCTGTACTGGAAAAAACGGAGTTCGAAGTGCACTCGATGAGAGCCATGAACGGGCAGCATTCGCTTCAATAATTAATTCAAGACTGGATTCCATCAGGGATTGAATTCCGAACGGCGCAAACAGCATTCGCCGGAAATTATGATCCACTGTAAAAGCAACATAACGGTCACCATAGAACTGCCGCCGCGGCAATCCTTTTAATGTTCCGTAACCGGCGAGTGTTTCAAACCTAGAATAGAGTTCAAAATACCGTTGCGGCGGAATGGCACCAACCGATGTTCCTGCAGCAATCTGCACTCCTAGAATAGGCGGATACAGCGACTCTTCTTTTAACATCGTTGCCAATTTGCCTCGAATTTTTCCCTTCACAATGGTGAAGTCGAATACACCACCCAACACGCTCGCCGAATGTTCAACAGAAGCGTTGAGCAGATACCCTTGCTTGCTTAGTCCGAAAATTCCTTTAGAACTATGCGAGACGGACGCTTTCACGGAGTTCATCCTACCGTCCATAATTCTTGGTTGATATGCGTAGTGTTTTCTTTTTGCCGTTATTGAATAATTTGTATTCTGATATAGTGACAGTTGATGTTCCGATAATAATGACGCAGATATTTTCGTCGAATTGGTGAGGATCATGTTGAATGTTGTTGTTATGCCAACAGCACGGTAATAATCTTGGACGTCATCTTTTAAGAACAAAGCAGCGAAGGTATTAAGGAACAATCCAGGAAGTATTGGTTCGGGGAAATAGATCTGCTTGTCATACACGTCGAACGAGAGTGAATATGTCCGTCGAAGGAATCGAACATCGCCGATTCCCACATTTGTTAATGACGATGAAACCGTGCCGAATTGAATTGTTGTTCCTGCCTCCCATTTCCATTGTTTGTCGGAAAATCCATATCCGAAACCACCGCGCAATTCAACATTCTCTATGACACTTTTAAATGACTTGCTCAATCCCACATGGAGTCCTTCCACCCTGTTGAACCATGCATCAAGAAATCCGGTCGGACCATCAAGCAAATCGAGGAGTGAGGCACTTGCACCTTTCGGTGCGAAACGTTTTTCGAGTGATTGGGTGCTATCCAATGTGCGATACGCTGACTGTTGTTCCTGATCCAATGGTAGTATGTCGTTCGCCGACCAAAAAAGTGAATCATACGTGACCGCCGAAGAATCGATCGTCATTTTTTTCAATGCTACAATCGAGTCTGCAAACGTAGGATTCAGGATATAGTCGTAGATCACGACATCCCGTTCAATACCAAATGCCGGGAAAGAAAATCCCACCACATTAATAGCATACGTAGCCTCGAAATGATACGATACCGGCAGCCAGAACTTATCATCAAACAACCGGAATGATTGTTTGTACTGCGAGTTTTTTGTGCTGACAAACATCTGAGTAAATGCTTCGTTTGGCCAAACATCCACATTCATTACCGCATAAGAACGCTCGGCGATGGAAATTTTTCCTTTAAATAATGGAGTGATCGTAGAACGCGGTATCAATTCTATATCGTAAACATCAAAGTCATCCATCCTGCTGGTTGCAATCAACTTGTAGTCGTATACATCAAATGCATTTGACGCCGTCGGGCCGGTGAATGTATATCCGTTCTGTTTGATCGGATCATCATTAAAATTTATCACTTCACCCACACGAGAGAGCTGCATTGTTTTCGGAAGATTGCCGGTCTGTTTTTGTTGTGTTATAACTTCGCGGAGTGAATCATCTTTATTCCAGTACAGTGTAGAATAGCTTTCCGTGATCGCAGCAATCGAACTGTCCGTTCTGATCTGTACCCTGTTAAATGCTTTCCCTTCAAATGTTGATAACTGCGCCATCCATCGTTTTTTGGATTCTATCGCCCTCCGTATAATCTCGTATGCTGGATCTTCATCCGTGACAATAACTCCCGCCAGTTGTATCTCATTCGGTGTAACAGTAATTGTATCGAAACGATCACTGGTAAGTTCTATCGCCATCGTATCAGTTTGATACCCTAAATAGCTGATTGCAATTCGATAGTTACCTTCCGACAAAGCAATGCGATATTTTCCTTCCGCGTTTGTAATGGTGCCTTTTGATGTCCCGACAATTCGAATTGTTGCCGAAGGAAGTATTTTGTTTGACTCAGCGTCGAGCACAAAGCCCGAGAGCAAATGAAATTGCCCGTAAGCAATTTGAATAAAACTAAAACAGCTTAAGAAGAAAAACGTTTTCATCATTTGAATGTTTTCGTCCTGATTGCGTTGAAGATTTGTCAAATATTCGTATGTTAAATCATGAAAGTCAAAAACAGACCAATGGTGTCAATTATTCTCTGCACTTATAATAGAGCAGCGTTGCTACCGAAAGCCATTCGCTCTGTTCTTCGTCAAACAACCACACAGTGGGAATTGATCGTAATTGATGACGGCAGCACGGATGATACGGCTTCAATCGTGCATCATTTTCAGAGCAAGGATAAACGAATTCTCTATCATTTCCAAACAAATAAAGGTTTGGCGAAGGGGAGAAATGCTGGAATTCACCGCTCTTTGGGAAAATTTCTTTGTTTTATCGATTCCGATGATGAATTCACACCGGAACATCTCGAACTGCGCATCCTGTATTTTAAAAACCACCCTTCGATAGATTTTCTTCATGGAGGAATGAAGCTGGTTGGTCCGAAAAAAAAACAGTATGTAGTGGATTTGACCGATACTTCCAAAAAAATCCACCTCAGCAAATGCCATGTGGGAGGAACATTTTTTTTCCGGAGAACGGTGCTGCGGTTTGCGCGGACGTTTCGACCGATACCGTTCGGAGAGGATTTTGATTTTTACCAGAGAGTATCGTTCAGATGTTCAATCAGAAAAGTGCGATACCCAACCTATATCTATCATTTGGATTCGGAAAACAGGCTATGTGATATTTATACGGAAAAATTACTGCAAGAATCGTCAGAAAAATAGGTTGTCCTTTGTCACTCTGAACACATTCGCTTTGCTTAGTATACACTTCGTGAAGAAACTTGTTTTTTCATTTACATCATACTTGTCCAAAATAAAGCATAGAAGAGAAAAACTTATTCCTTCTTTTCTTGACAGGGTTCCGAAGGAATGCCGACATGGTATAAAGATTTGGTCGGCACAAGAAAAGAAGCACAA
>JALNZH010000317.1 GCA_023229405.1 Bacteroidota bacterium | reverse complement strand
CCTCCCACATCTCATCCAACACTGTAAGAAATGTAGGGGAGGGCTTACTTTTCTCAACCTATAATATCTTCCATAAATCCACTTGTTTCGATAAATTTTTGTCAATAAGGTTTTTTTTGGACATCTATGACAGGCCATATATTGAAAAAGATAAGAAAATTGTGCAAAAGGAAGAAGAGTTTTATTCGAAGAGGGTGATTTGTTTCCCGATCTCCGCAGCATGCACTTTGATTCCGGGAAACTGACTAATGATTGAATATCCCATCCAATCTATTGAATCATGTTCACCATGGACTAGAACAACAGTAGAAGGTCGAAGCCGTTCAATAACAGAAAGTATGCCATCGCGGTTGCTATGTGCCGAAAACCGAAATCGGTCGATATCGCAGGAAACATTTTGCGGCTCATGAGCATCCGTTAATTGGAGAAGATCTCCTTTGTTCGATTGGGAGATGCGGAACCCCGGAGTTCCCGGATCCATATACCCGACAGTGAAGATTCCCGCTTTGGGATTGGAAAGCCACCGCTGTGCCAACTTAAACGACAATGTATTCGGGACCATCATTCCGCTGCCGGCAAGTACGATACACTGATGTCTCAACAGATCGTCAATATGTTCCACTTCATACAGATCTTTTTGCGGAATGTCCGTCAGGATAACATCGGTATCATTGTAGGAAACAGTATACCGGTTTTTGTCGTAAATGCCGCATAACTTTTTCCCAACCCCACCGGAAAAGATATCCACGTTTGGTATCGATCCTTGTTCCATCAATTTCCAAATCATGGCAAGTATCTCCTGCATTTTTCCCAATGCAAAGACCGGAATGAGAATGGATCCTCCGCGGCTGAGAATGCCGTTTGCTGCGTTCGCAAAACGGAATTTTTCAATTTTGCGCGAAGGCAGCTGCGACGAATCAGTCGATCCATGTGTACACTCAAGGATAACGACATCAATTTTTTGATTGGGAAGGATCGCTCCAGCAAGAAGTGATTGTACGTCGAGATTGATATCCCCCGTATAAAAAATTGAACGGCCGTGATGCTCCACTAATATTCCTGCCGAACCCATGATGTGTCCGGCATCGTGGAATGATGCCGAAACCGGCTCTGTGCTGGCGTGACGATATCCGTTTACCGTAAAGCGTTTTAGATACTCCTGCCATTCAATGCTTTGAATGAGCAGATCAATCTCATCGTGGGAGTATGCACGTATCGTCATTTCATCTTTCAATTGTTCCTGAAGAATGTTCACCGAGTTATGGAGTGTTACTTCGGCAACCGCGCGGGTTTGCGGAGTTGTGACGATACGGATGTAGGGATGATGCTGAACGAGGTACGGCAGCGAATCAATATGATCCTGATGTGCATGCGAGATCAATGCAACATCAACTTGTTGATCTTTAAGCAATTCAAAACGGGGGAGAGAATCGATACCGAATTTTCGAGGATGCGTTCCGCAGTCCAGTACCAATCCCGTTCCTTCGACATTCAGATAATAACATGACGCCCCGATATCGTTTGCGCCGCCAAGAGGAAGGAAGGTTATCATGGATGAAGTTACCGTTTACCGGTTACATCCTCAATGGCTTTTTTCAATTGATCGTACCGTTGTTTCCCGAGCAGATATTTTTGTTGAACGCCGTTCTTATCGTAAATAAAAGTAGCGGGAACAGCGCCGCCCCACTCTTTGTCGAACGAATTGATGAAGGCATCCTGTGACGGGAAATCGGCAACAAACACCGGGAACGGCGTTTTCATTTTTTTAACGAAAGGAGTTACTTTGCTGTCAATCTCATCCGGGAAATCAACGCTAATAGCGGCGAACGCTACTTTGCTTCCTCCGAACTCCTTTGAAAGTTTCACAAGATCCGGAAACTCTTCTTTGCACGGGATGCACCATGTCGCCCAAACATTTAGCAGGAGTATGGTACCGTTTCGCTGAGCGATCAGAGAATCGAGTCCCTTCTGATTAATTGTCTGTACGGATTGTGCCGATGTAAACACTGTGGCAAAAAAAATGAACCCGAGCAATGCTTGGCTTTGAATTGCGATTCGGAAGCTCATTTTGTTACCCGTTTAATCGTGCAACCAAAAGCTTTGGTGTCCTTTATTGTCACTGCTTTTCCGGCAAGAATCTCTTCCAATGCAATGCGTAGATCGTTCGTTTTTACTTTTGCCTCGCGCTGCGAATCGTCGATGCGTCCGTGATACAATACTTCAAGAGAGGAAGGGTGGACAACAAAGATCTCGGGTGTGTTGTTGGCATTCAGTTTATCTGCAATAACGTTATTGACATCTTTCAGAATCGGGAAACCGAATTCATGTTCCTGTGCGTGTGTTTTAATATCTTCCGCTGTTTCCGCCTTATTGGAATTGATGCCGACGATGGTAACATTTTTCTCCTTGTAATCATTATACAGCGCCGCCATCCGTTCGTTATAGGCATTGGAGACAGGACATTCCGTTGAAATGAACATCAAAACGATAAGCTTTGCATCTTTAAAATCAGTAAGTGCAATAGACTTTCCGTTATAGTCGTTCAGTGAAAAATTTTCAATCTTTGCCGGAATGGCTGAATATGACACGGTGAAGATGAAGAGTAATACTGCGATGATGTTTTTCATGGAACCTCCCATTGGTGCTAGATGCTGTAGCGTTGAATAATTTCGTCTGTAATTTGTGCAGCACGTCCGGTTTCCAGATTTACAAGTGTATATTCGAAATATCCGTCCGCCGACAATTTGTTCGTTGATTTTCGTATTATTTCAAACCCAACTTTAGCAGAAGTAGTTCCAATTTCCACAATATGCGTCTTTACAATTGCAGTGTCGCCGATGGCCAGCGAACGTTTGAAATGGACGGAACATGCAGAGACAACCCATCCCAATCCACGTTGGACGAATTCTTCCATCGACATCTTGTAATCCCGTGCCATTTGTTCATACCGGGCGGCGAGCACATAATCCAAATATCGGGAATAATGCACATGATTGTTCATATCTATGTCATCCGGACGGACGAAAATTTCTGAAGTGAATTTAGCGTAGGGCATTTTCTCTCATTTCGTTGGGTCTGTCCGCAGTGTTCTTGGCGGATCTTTGCAAAGCATTAATTGTTGTTTCGCAAATATTCAATAAGTAATCGAACACCGGCACCGGAACCGCCGCGGGGAATATATGCCTGATGTTCTTCCTGAATTGCCGTACCTGCGATATCCAGGTGGACCCATTTATACTTTCCGATGAATTGTTTCAAGAACCAGCCGGCGGTGATTGCGCCTGCCCATCGTCCCCCGACATTCTTTATGTCGGCAATATCGCTTTTGATCAGTTTTTCATACTCGTCGTACATTGGCAGCTGCCACACACGGTCGTAAGTTGTGTCACCGGCAATGCGGAGTGCATCCATTGTTTCCTGATCGTTCCCCATCATGCCGCTGGCGTAATGTCCGAGCGCCACAACACAGGCGCCGGTTAATGTAGCGAGATCGATCACTAGTTCCGGTTTAAATGTTTCTGCATAGGATAGAGCGTCGGCAAGTATCAAACGTCCTTCAGCATCAGTATTATCTACTTCGGAGGTTTTGCCGTTGTAATGACGGATGATATCACCAGGTTTTACAGCGGAACCGCTTAGCATATTTTCAACGGAAGGGATTAATCCGATCACGTGACGTTTTAATTTTAGATCGGCAACGGCATTCATTGTTCCGATAACCGCAGCAGCACCGCTCATATCCATCTTCATCTCTGCCATGTTTGCGGAGGGCTTGATGGAAATTCCGCCGGAATCGAACGTTACTCCTTTGCCGACGAGAGCAACGGTTCCGTGTTTTTTAAATCGTTTACCGTATTCCATAATAATGAATCGTGGATCTTTCGCGCTTCCGTTACTGACACCGATCACTCCCCCCATGCCGAGTAGCTGAATCTTCTTTTTATCGAAAACAGTGACGGAATATCCATGTTTTTTTCCCATCTGTTGCGCGTCTTTCGCCAGCGTTTCGGGATAGAGTTCATTTCCCGGCGCATTCGATAAATCCCGTGCATGCATTGTTGCTTCCGCTATGATTCGTCCATTTTTTATACCGGCGGCAATTTCATTTCGGTACGATGAACCGGAAAAGAAAGTGATAGTTGAGAGCTTGCTGCCGTTCGATCCGTTCGAGAGATACTTGTCGTATTTGTACAGGGAGAGCAGTGACGCTTCGGCCATCGCGGACGCAGTTACTTCAATCGTTTCTGCGAGGACTTCCGAAATGTTCGGCATTTCAATGGCCATAGATGCAACTTTTAACGCTTTTCCCTTCTTGGCGGCGGCGGCGACGGCACGACGAAGTTTTTCTATGGTAAATTTCTGTGAATCGCCGAGACCAATCACGAACAGGCGG
>JALNZH010000316.1 GCA_023229405.1 Bacteroidota bacterium | reverse complement strand
GTGTAAAAATCATGGGAATAAAACATGTTGCAGCATATGTATAGAAATGCCAATACGTGAATGTTCCGGCAGGGATAAGGACGAACAGACAGAAGAACAGAATGAGCACTATAACTCGAACGATAATCTTCTTTTTTAAGGATTTTAGATCGATGGATGGGGAATTCATAGTCGGTTCTCTCTATGAAATTGCACATTCTCAAAAAGCGCGGCTTGTAGTGACTATGAATTATATGTCACTACACAAACGTACGGGGAAATGGATAGTGAATCAAGAGGAAATATGACTGCTGCACAATGGAATATGCATTATAAGTTTTCAGGTATTTTGCGGGAATAGCACATACACCATTGGCGAAATTCTCAACGTCATCAGGTTGTTGAGGTTCATGAATTCGGTTATCAGTATTTCTGCTGTGTAGAAAATATACCGGACGCAGAGAACAAAAAGCTATTTGGCATCAAGAACGTGATGGCAGAGGATACCTTCCGCCATTCCAGCGCCCTTGTTCCATTGCATCTGGGTGGTGCAATGGAACGACATACGATTGTAGCTATATTTTTTGAAGCCATTGGTGACAATATTCCGCCACCTCATCCCAGCCTTGCTGTCCGCAGATGTAATGCGTTCTCCCCGCAAATTCTTTAAAGTCCTTTTTGCTCCCTTTATCGCTGTAGACCTCATAATTTTTCCTGTTAAGTGAGGAGGGGACGATGTTGTCTCTCTCTCCTGCAATAAATAATAAAGGATTGTGCGGCGCATTAAAATTAATTTTCCCGTCTTTCAGTGTTCCGCTTCTTGGAATATTTCTGCTTTCCGGCACAACGTAGTTATCGTATTCAATCTGTGTCTGTTCCATCGTCATAGTGTTGCAAAACGCGTAGTGAAACCACTCGACACTTGGCAAACAGATTGAGTTTCCTTTGAACGGATTGATTGTCGGGAAATTTGCTTTTAGAAAGCTCCATTCAAAACTGAAAACGCCTGCTGGTGGAGCGGAATCGATGCAAATGCCGGCAACACCCTTGTTCATTTCAATCAGTTTTTGCACCGCAAGTCCGCCCATAGAATGCCCGATCAGAATCGGTTTTTCCGGCAGGGAATAGATAAAATGCGACAAAGAATGGACAACCTCCTCGAATGTCAGTTTGCCCAGTTTAGGATCCGGTTGTTTGCGCAAATCGGACGGTTTTCCGTCGTGATATGCATATGCCGGAGAAAAACATTGATATCCTTTTGTTTCAAAATATTTTTTCCATTCGGACCAGCTGTTGGGGTTTTGAAAAAGTCCGTGAATAAAAACGATCGTCTTACTTGTCTTCATATTCCATCCTTATGGTTGTTGAAAGGGAGTACGTGAATTCGACAGAATAGTATCAAAAGCCTTTATCACCTTTTTCACTTCATTCAATGTTGTTTCATCTGTTATTTTATAATCTTTTGAAACTTTGATCTTTGCAAATGAAATGACCAATTGTGTTTCATCCGTTATTTTCGCTTCGATTATTTTTAAAGTTTCCATCAGGGATATGTGTCCCTTTTGCCCAAGCGATGAAGCGGTGATCAATACTGTCGGCTTATGATTAAACTCGCAGGAAGAGACTGTCCAGTCGATGGCATTTTTTAATGTGCCGGGGACTCCCATTGCGTATTCCGGCGTACAGATAAGGACTCCATCAGCCTCACTCAATTGTCTGCGAAACTCAACAACCTGTTGTGGCGGATTCTCATCATCAATGTCCGGATTAAAATGCGGAATTTCCGACAATCCTCCAAATATATTTATTGTGAAAATATTTTTTGCCAGCTCTGCAATTGCATTGATATAATTTAATTGTGTTGAATACTTTCGCGTGCTTCCGGAAATTGCTATTATTTTTTTCATAGTAGTTATAGTAATTGCGAATAGTCCGATTCGGCAGACGGTATCTTTTGTGAAGGAGATTTTTAAGAGGATTGAAAATAGGGAAGATTTTATAGATTTACAATAATACAACGGTAAAAAGTACGAGAGTGGGGAAGAGGGTTCTCAAAAAATATAGTAGAGACGGATAACATTCCGTCTCTACTAATAATATAATTTATTTCTTCAGCGATTTTGTTTCGTTGGTATTTCCCATATTCAAAAATGGTTTCAGCATTTCCATTGGCAGCGGGAAGATGACTGTTGAGCTATTTTCCGAAGCGATTTCGGTCAATGTCTGTAAATATCGCAATTGCAATGCGATCGGATTTCGTTCGATTACTGCCGCTGCTTCACCTAATTTTACGCTTGCCTGCAATTCACCTTCGGCATGGACCACTTTCGCGCGGCGTTCACGTTCGGCTTCAGCCTGTTTCGCCATCGCCCGTTGCATTTCCAGTGGCAGATCGATCTGTTTTACTTCAACGTTGGCAATTTTTATTCCCCATGGTTCCGTATGCTGATCGATAATTATCTGCAATTCGCGATTGATTTTGTCGCGTTGCGCGAGTAGATCGTCCAGTTCGAATTGACCAAGAATACTGCGTAATGTGGTCTGTGCCAATTGAGAGGTAGCATAGATAAAGTTTTCAACACTAATGATCGCTTTATCCGGCTGCACGACACGGAAATAGACCACTGCGTTTACTTTAATCGAAACGTTATCCTTCGTGATGACATCCTGCGGAGGGACATCGAGTACGACTGTACGAAGACTGACCTTCACCATTCGGTCGATTCCAGGAATAAGGATAATCAACCCAGGACCCTTTACGCCAAGTAAACGACCCAAGCGAAAAATCACACCCCGTTCGTATTCGGAAAGGACTTTAATGAGATTGAAGAGGATAATCGCAGCGAATGCGACTAAAAATAGTAAACCGATCATGCCGTCCATAAGTAGTTCTCCTTTAATATTTAAAAATTGAAAAATAAGAAACTGTCATCGCGAGGAGTCTTGACATATTCTGTTGGAACGACGTAGCGATCTTAGTTATACAGTAACCAAAAAAGAAGATTGCTTCGCTCACAATGACCGTCTCAAATTTATCACAACGTATGTTTTTTAACTTTCAACAACAATCCGTGAATTTCTGTTACGATGACTTTTGTGTCCTTGTTAATCTTTCCATTAATACTTTCTGCATTCCATAACTCACCCCGTATTTTCACCTGACCGAAAGGATTCAGCATGCTGAAGGCGATTCCTTCCGCGTCGATCATGCCCGGTTCTCCGGTGTCCACTTTCCTTCGCTGTGCCCGCAATCCGGCGCCAATTACGAAAAAAAAGAACAACGCTGTTGCAATAACCAAAGGAATGATAACGCTATGGGAAACCTCCACAAACTCCAACGGTTCATCTGTTTGGTACAGCATGATCGAACCGAAGAATAATGCAATCACACCGCCAACAGAGAGGAGACCGTAGCTGGCGATTTTTATTTCAAGAATAAACAAAACAATACCAACAATAATCAGTGCCAGTCCGGCATAATTGATCGGTAATGTCTGCATAGTATAGAGAGCTAGAATAATGGCGATAGCACCTGCCACACCGGGAAAAACTGAACCAGGATTATAGAGTTCGAAGAATAGACCGTAGATTCCGATCAGAAAGAGGATGTAGGAAATATTCGGATCGCTTAACAAGTTTAAGATTTCGTACTGCCAATTCATTGGATGTTCTTGAACCAACGCATCGTTCACGGAGAGAACGATCGTATCTTTTTCAAGCACAACAGTTCTTCCATCGAGTGAGTCCAAAAGTGCTGATCTGTTTGATGCAATAAAATCAATCACATTTTCCTTTAATGCTTCTGTTTCGGTGATAGATACGCTGTTCCGGACTGCTTGTTCAGCCCATTGCACATTCCGTTTCCGTTTTTCGGAGATTGTGCGGATGAACGCTGCCGCATCGTTGGTTACTTTGCCGGACATGACTGTGTCCATTTCACCTTGTGTGGAAACCGGATGTGCGGCGCCTATGTTCGTTCCCGGCGCCATCACGGCGATATGCGCTGCCATCGTTATGAAGACGCCTGCCGATGCGGCGCGCGAACCTTGCGGTGATACATAGACAATCACCGGAATTTCGGCATTGAGAAATTCAGTGACAATATCCCTGGTGGATTGGAGGAGCCCACCCGGAGTATTTATTTCGATGATCACGGCTTGGGCATTCGAGGTTTGCGCCCGTTCAATTCCTTGCTTCAGATAATCATAGGTTGTAGGATTGATGGAACCGTTGACAGTGAGAACATGAATTGGCTGTTCGGCAAAAAGAAGACCAAACAACAGTAGAGGCAGAGCAATGAGATTTTTCATGGGTTTATTATAATTACTGATGTTACGCAAAAAGGTAAAAATGGTTCGACGCGGCGCAGAAACAGCGGTCATCCTGAGCAAATCCTTTGCTGTTTGTTCCGAAGGAATCCCTGCGGGAA
>JALNZH010000315.1 GCA_023229405.1 Bacteroidota bacterium | reverse complement strand
TGGCAGTACAACATCTTCCCGGAGAGCCACCGTACCTTGAAGATTTGGGAATGGCGCTAGCAGATGCCGGACAAACACTAGAGGCTATTTCGATATTGCTGAAGGCTCAGCAAATCGACAAGCAAAATCCCCGAACCTTTTTTTATCTGGGAAACCTATATGCGATCAAACTGGGAGACCCGGCAATGGCACTGCCGTATTTCAGGGAACGAGTGGTGCTCGACCCTGACGCGCCGAACGGATATGTGGATTTGGGAAACACGTACGCGATGCTCGGGGATTATGAGAAGGCAATGCATTTGTATCTTCAGGAGCTTTCCTACCGTCCGGGATCGACGGCTGCCCAATTTAATTTGAAGAAATTGAAAGAACAAATGGGGAAATAATCATCCGACAAACTGTTCTGCTCTGGAAACAACTGCTGCGGGAGATGAAAGCCCATGAAAAGGACTACTCACTTCGCACGATAGAATGAACAACGTATTATACTGCAAACGCCGAGCTTTTCAGGATCTTTCCTGCTAACTTTCCCGTGATCACATTATTATCAACAGCACACTCTCCGTTCACAATTACAAACGGTATGCCTGTCGGAAATTGATGGGGATTCAGAAATGTGGCGGTATCTTTGATAGTGGCATAGTCAAAAATGACGATGTCTGCAGCTTTTCCCTGTGCAATCACGCCACGGTCTTTTAATCCGATTTTCTGTGCCGGCATGGAGGTCATCTTCCGAATCATTTCCGGCAGTGAACAGATCTTCCGATCTTTTTGGTAGTGCGCAATCGCGCGCGGAAATGTTCCATACGTGCGCGGGTGAGGATTGGATTTCGAAGCGGGAGAATATGCTCCACCGTCCGATGCGATAATGGTATTTTTCCATTTCAATACAAGTTCTGTCCCCTCTTCATCCATTCCAAATCCTACCATGCCGACCGAACCGTTTTCCTTCAACATTAGATCAACGGAAAACTCAAACGGATCTACATTACGTTGAGCGGTAATCTGTTGAATGGTTTTTCCGATATAGGATTGATGGTCATCCAGTTTCGTTGATGTGATCATCACGGAATCCCACGACCCGAGTCCGTTAATTTTTTTCAGAGTTTCTGGACGGATCCGTTCAACAATGGATCGATTCTTTAACCGGATCATAAACTGTTCCGTTCCGCCGTCCCGCGACCAGAGCGGGAACAAATTTGCCAATCCGGTCTGATACGCAACGTAGGGATACCGATCGGCGTGCACTTCAATCCCTTCCGCAATCGCATCATCCAGCATTTTCAGGGTAATCTCATTCTTATACCAATTAATTTTGTACGACGATTTTAAGTGAGAAATCTGTAGTCGCGCGCCGGCATTCCGTCCGATGCGTATTGCCTCTTCAATAGCTTCCAGCACGCGATTATCTTCATTCCGCAAGTGCGAAGCATAAAGACGGTACGGTTCGGGAGCAGCATTGGTCAATTGCCACAACTCTTCCGAAGATGCAAAACTACCCGGCGTATATTCCAGTCCCGTTGAAACGCCGCAGCATCCCTGTTCGATTGCTTTACGGACTTCTCGTTTCATCGCTTCCATCTCATCGGGTGTTGCGGGACGATCATCCTCACCGACGATCATTTCTCGAACTGTGCCCAGTCCTACCATGGAAGCAACATTCTGGGCAGAGCCTTTTTTCTGCAAATGAGTAAAAAAGCCGTCAAAATCATTGTACAATTGTTCATCCCCATCCGCAAACGATTTTCGCGGTGCGCGCGAATCCCCGTCTGCGCCTCCGACTTCCGTAGTAACTCCTTGCCGCAATTTGCTGTCGGCTGTCGGCAGTCGAAGAATGGAAGAGTCGGTATGCGTGTGGATATCAATAAATCCGGGAACGACGTGCATCCCTTTGGCATCCACAATACGCGCCGCATCGGAATTGTTGATCGTACCAAACGCGATGATTCTTCCGTCGCGGATGCCGACATCGGCCAGCGTTTCCGCTGCACCGGTGCCGTCAATCACTCTTCCTCCTTTGATAATCATATCAAATTGTGGACGATGTGTAATCGATGCTGCGCCAGGAATGCAGCCTGCGATAAATGCTCCTGTACCGATCGATGCGGATGTTTGGATGAATTGACGTCGGGAGAGACTCATAATTCTACTCAGTATTCTAAATTACATGAGAAAGCAGTTGATTGGTAAACCGGATACTTGATGCCGGCTTCTGAACATTGAAGTTTACACTTATAATAAGTTACTCGCCAATTCTGCCAATTTAGACCGTTCCCCTTTTTCAAGGTTGATGTGTGCATAAATTTTTTGTCCCTGCATTTTTTCGATCAGATAGCTTAAGCCATTGGATTGGCTGTCTAAATACGGATGATCAATTTGATAAATATCGCCGGTCAGAACGATCTTTGTTCCCTCTCCGGCGCGGGTAATAATTGTTTTCACTTCATGCGGAGTCAGGTTCTGCGCTTCGTCCACAATAAAATAGATCTTCACCAAACTTCGTCCGCGGATGTACGAGAGCGCTTCAATCACCAGTTTTTCTTCCTGCAACAACTGATCGATCCGTTGATACTGATGATCCGATTCCTGGTATTGGTTTTTAATCACATTCAGATTATCGAATAACGGCTGCATATACGGGTCGAGTTTCGATTCGATATCGCCGGGCAAAAAACCAATGTCTTTGTTGGAAAGAGGAACGATCGGGCGCGCCATAAAAATCTGGCGGTACAACTTTCTTCTCTCCAATGCTGCGGCTAGCGCCAGAAGTGTTTTCCCGGTTCCCGCTTTACCGGAAATGGTGACCAATTGAATTTCCGGATTCAACAGTGCATTCAATGCAAAAATCTGTTCCGCATTATGTGGGGCGATTCCGTAAGCGACAGCTTTTTCCACTTTCGCGATTCGCTGTCGCTCCGCATCGTACCAAGCGAGGGCGGATTGTTTACCGTTCCGCATAATAACAAATTCGTTTGGCCGGAAATGATTGCTTGGAAGTTCCTGTGGATTCACTTCATACGGATTTGTATGCAACCGTGTGAACACTTTTTCATCAACATTCTCCACAGTACGGTGACCGGTATACAATTCGGTCAGATTCTTTACCTGATCGTTCTTATAATCCTGCGCCGGTAATCCGACTGCTTTTGCCTTCATGCGAAGATTGACATCTTTTGAAACAAGGATTACTTCGCGTGATGATTGTTCTTTAGCGAGACAGTAGGCGGTGTTGAGAATTTGGTGATCGGGCTTGCTTTGGTTGAAAGAAGCGTAGATATCCTTGTGAAAATCCTGTTCGAGCCGGACGGTAATTTTACCGAGTCCCGGTCCGATTTTTATGCCGCCATTAAAGATGTGATCGCCGCTCATTGCATCAACATTCCGTGCAAATTCGCGAGCGTGAAAGTTTATTGATTCATTTCCTTTTTTGAATGCATCCAATTCCTCCAGGACGGTGACCGGAATGACCACGTCGTGCTCTTTAAATTGATAAATACAGGAACTGTCATGTAAAACAACGTTGGTATCGAGAACAAAGATTTTCTTCTTTTTAGTCGCCATTGCGTTGTTTGTACCTCACGTAGTGAATGGAAATAGTTGATTAGTTGAATAACGGTTACGACGCACTCTTTTTTCAGGATACGGCAATACAACGTAAAAAGTCTATGGATTTGCAGGCGAATGTGGAAATTCGGAAAAACGGAGGAAAATACTCTGATTGTCGTTATTGGCAAGAATGGTCTCTTGTTCAAGAATAACTTTAAGTCATTGTAATAAATACATGGGAAATACGCAAGAGCTGTAATGTGAAATTATTGAGTTTGTGATCCTGGGGTTTTGTAGTTCGTTCATATGTCTATCGTCACAAGATACCGTAGTTCATCCGAACGTAAATACCAATCTTCTTGTCGCACCGTTGAGATGACGTTGATATCGTTGCATGACATAATCCGATCGGGAGAATTGTTTTTGATAGTCGGAAAAGAGATACGGATAATACCGTTCGATGATCTTTAGGACAAGAGTTTTACTTTCCGGCGCATTGTCACCAAACAGAGGAAGTCCTCCTGCAGGAAGATATTTCAAATCATATTTTTTTGTTGTACGGACATCTTCACGAAGAGCATCTTCTGTATCGGACAGTTTCGGAAACAACGGTAGAAAATGTGCTCCGACAAAAGACTCTTACTTCTGTAATTGCTTGAGCAATTCCATCCGTTTCATCCGCGAATCGGCATTGGGTTCAAACTGGTGGGCGATTGTTTCGTCGAACGCGCAGAATGATGAAACAATAATCACACTCCGGATTTCTTTCACATTTAAATCATCGAGCAGGATTACCGATTCTTCAATTCGGTGCAGCAGATCAAGATCACGGAACACAAGATACGACCCAATCACCACAACCACAGGAAA
>JALNZH010000314.1 GCA_023229405.1 Bacteroidota bacterium | reverse complement strand
AGAAATTGTATGAAGGCATTGACCTTGGTGATGATGGAACAGTTGGTCTTATTACCTACATGAGAACGGATTCGACGCGATTAAGTGAAGAGGCGGTCGCCGGCGTTCGGGAATATATTTATTCAAATTACGGCGCGGAATACCTTCCGAAAGAGAAGCGGGAATATAAAAAAGGGAAATCATCTCAGGATGCGCATGAAGCCATCCGGCCTACTTCAATCAAGTTTACGCCGAAATATGTAAAAAAACATCTCGATAAAGATCTGTATGCACTGTATCAATTAATCTGGAACCGGTTTGTCGCTTCCCAAATGAGCAACGCTACGTTCGAACAGTTGACGGTGGATATCACCGGCGGTGTATATATGTTTCGCGCATCGGGGTCTGTGCCGCTTTTCCGAGGATTTCTACAAGTGTACGATGATGTGTTGGAAGAGCAGGGAATTGATGCCGATGAAGATCCTACGTCGAAGATCCCGGCAAATCTTGTGGCAGGGCAAAAAGCGAATATGGAAAAGATTTTGCCGAAACAGCATTTTACCAAACCCCCTGCTCGGTATACCGAAGCAAGTCTCGTCAAAAAGCTTGAAGAATTGGGGATCGGTCGTCCAAGCACGTATGCGCAGATCGTCTCGACTATTCTAAACCGACAGTATGTCGATCAGCAGGATAGGAAATTGTATGCCACAAGCCTCGGACAAGTGGTCATTAAAATTCTGATGAAATGTTTTCCGGAAATAGTGAATTACAAATTTACCGCGAAGATGGAAGATGAACTGGAGACCATTGCCAGCGGCGAAAATAACTACGTAAAAGTGCTCGATGATTTTTATAAACCATTCAGCCATTCTTTGGAACACATGAATGACGAAGCGGGGAAGATTAAAAAATCGTTGCAGCACGATGCCGGCGAAGCCTGTGACCTTTGCGGAAAGCCGATGATTATTAAATGGGGCCGATATGGTCAGTTTAAGGCGTGTTCGGGCTATCCCACGTGTAAGAATCGGAAACCGTTGGAAGATGAAACGGAAAAATACGCCCATGTCACAGGACTTCTGTGTAAACTGTGCGGTGGTGAAATGAAAGTAAAAGGCGGACCGTTTGGCACATTCCTTGGTTGTTCGAATTATCCAACATGCAAAAATACCCAACCCATCTCGACAGGAGTGAAGTGCCCCAAATGTGCAGACGGCGAGATTGTGCAAAGCAAGACCCGAAAAAAGAGGATCTTCTTTCGCTGCTCGAATGCGACTGGTGATAACAAAACCTGTGATTTTCTCTCCTGGGAAATGCCGGTCATGCAGCCGTGTAAAAATTGCGGCAATAATTACCTGACCAAAAAATCAACGAAACGGAAAGGTGATTACCTGCTCTGTCCAAGTTGCAAAGAGGAATATTATCTTGACGAGCAGGAAGTTCAGGCGCTTGCTGGTTAACCAACAGTATGCAAAAACTCATCAGTGCATATCTTTCGTACCTTGAAGACGAAAGAAATTATTCGCAGCATACCGTCGTTTCGTATGCGAACGATCTTGCGCAGTACTATTCGTTCCTGAGCACGACCTATCCCGAATTGCTTATGCACCACAATAACACCGACCATGGTGTCATTCGTGCTTTTCTGGGATTACTGTTAGATTCCGGCGTATCCAAAAAAAGTGTTGTTCGTAAACTTTCCACTCTACGTTCATTCTATAAATACCTTGTCCGCAGAAAAATTTTACGCCAAAATCCTGCTCTCAATATTGTTTCGCCGAAAGTTGACAAGAAACTGCCGGAATTCGTCGACAAAGAATCAATGGAGCGTATTCTGGCGCTTCCGAAAAGTGATACGTTTGCCGGTGCTCGCGATTCGGTGATACTGGAACTACTTTACGGAAGCGGCATTCGCCGCGCAGAATTGATCGGATTGAATGTAGACGATATTGATCAACGCAACAGAACGGTTAAGGTGACAGGAAAAGGGAACAAACAACGCATCATTCCCATCACGCGCAAAGCACATCAATCCATTCAACACTATTCATCCTACCGAAAGGAGATACTCTCGCACTCTGACTTACGTGAACACGCGTTACTCGTCAGCAGCAAAGGAATACGTATAACACCATCTATGGTGAATACGGTAGTGAATAAATATCTTACTGGCTCAACGGAGATCCGTAAAAAAAGCCCTCACGTTCTTCGGCATTCATTTGCAACACACTTATTGGATAACGGAGCGGATATTATGGTGGTAAAAGAATTGCTGGGTCATGAGAGCTTGTCAACGACACAGATCTACACCCATGTTACTGTTGAACGGTTAAAGCGGATTTACCAGCAAGCCCATCCAAAAGCCTCATCTTGAAAGGAAACTTCTATGAACATATACATCACTGCACGGCATTTTAAAGCTCACGAAACCCTTCGCAGTTACGCATTTGAAGCAATCAATAAGTTGGAGCAGCATTACGACGGGATTATCAGTGCTGATCTTGTTCTCAGTTTTGAAAAATCGAAGAAGAGTCTGAAAGCAGCAGAATTGCTGGTAAAAGTACAGGGATCGGTGTTGAAAGCGCTAAAAAAAACAGATGATTTCCCGAAATCAATCGATGCAGTTGTGATTGTTATTGAACGCCAGTTGCAACGCTATAAAGCGAAAACTCGGGAAAAACAAAAAATAGTGATCAGAACAAAACGTGAAAAAGTATAACGAGGTTCTATGGGATTAAACATCGGGAAGGAACACCGGAAACAACACATCACAGTTGGATTTTTATTCGAGAAGAATAAAGAACGGCTGAAGTTCGAAACATTGGTGAATGTGGGACTCGACAATAAGATCAAAGAAAAGAGTATTCATCGTCCGGGACTCGCCCTTGCTGGGTATGTCGGATTATTCACCTACGACAGGGTTCAGGTTTTCGGGAATACCGAGATCCGGTATCTAAAAAGTATGCCGTTAGAAAAGCGGATCGAATCATTTAATACTCTTTTTAAATTTGAAATTCCATGCATTGTTATTACCAATAAGAATACCCTGGAAAAGGAACTTCTAAAAATCGCCGAGGATCATAATGTGCCGGTGTTCCGGACGCCGTTCGAAACAACGAAAGGTGTCTACCTGCTCAGCGATTTTTTGGATGATCAGTTTTCGCAACAAAGTACTATTCATGGATCGTTCGTTGATGTTTACGGCATCGGACTGTTGTTCATCGGAAGATCGGGAATCGGAAAGAGCGAAATTGCGCTCGATCTGGTGGAACGAGGCCATCGACTGGTATCTGATGATGTGGTTACTATTACTCGCAAAGGGGAGAATATTCTGATCGGTACGGGAACGGATTTGGTGAAACATTTTATGGAAATCCGTGGTCTGGGATTGATTGATGTACAGAGCATTTTCGGCGTTCGAGCGATACGGTTCCAGAAAAGGATCGAAGTGGTGGTTGAATTAATGGAATGGAAATCGGATGCCGATTTCACTAGAACAGGACTCGATCAGTCAACGATCAGCATTATGGATGTTGAAGTGCCTCATATTAAGCTTCCGATTTTACCGGGAAAGAATGTAACGGTTATTTCAGAAGTGATTGCGCTAAATTATCTCTCAAAGCACTATGGGTATGACGCAGCCCAGGAATTTTCCAAAAAGCTGGAACGAGTGATTCAAACAAAATCAAAGGGTGTTGGAAAGCGCAGTATTGACTATTTTGAGCACGATTTTGAATGATTTAAGCGTTTTTTATTTCAATTCTTGACAAACCGCTCATATTTTTATATTTTCTTACTGCATTCATAAAATGGCAGGATAATGTTCAAACGAAAAAAACTATTCTTTTACTCCGACGACCGAGTTTCATACGTAGAAGCAAAGGGATATCGATTAACAATGATCGCGATAGTGGCAGTAGCGACTGTTGTCGGACTTTTTGTCGTAGGCTTTACGAACAATGTATATGGTGATTTCCTGGGACTTGGCATTAAAACTGCCGGTGAACTGACTACCGAGAACCTGTTACTGAAAAATCAGTTACAGGAACTAAACAACAGGATGAATCGATACACGGAATATTTGAATTCTTTTGCGCAGAGCGACAATCAATTGCGATCCATTGTCAATTTACCTAAAATTGATTATGAAACCCGGCAGTTGGGAACAGGAGGCGCTAATGTTGAATCATTTGAGGGTATCATTTCAAGCGAAGCAAATAAATTGATCGGATCATCTCAGCAGTTATTGAATAAATTGGATAAGGAAGTTTCGTTCCAAAAGATGAGCTATGAAGAGATCTACAAGCAATACGAGAGTAATAGGGTCGTCTTCGCTTCGATTCCAGCAATTAAACCAATGGGCGGCACATATTCATATCATGGTTTTGGTGTGCGGAAAGATCCTTTTATCGGTTCGTTGAAGCGTCACGAAGGTGTCGAT
>JALNZH010000312.1 GCA_023229405.1 Bacteroidota bacterium | reverse complement strand
CTGCTAAGGCGAGGCGGATGGTGGATTATCGTTTGATAGCCTTTTCGTAGATCGCGATCCATTCTTTTGCAGAAATTTTCCTCGCCAGTTCACCGATAAGTTTAAAGGGAATCAGTTCCGGTTTTTCGAAACGGAGACATCCTTTTCCCATATCCGGTTTTGTCGGACTGTGTTTAAGATATTTCTTCATAAACCATTCCAGCAGTTTTTTGTTCGTATAAATCCCCATGTGATAGACAGCGATGAAGTTCTTCTGCGACGCGATGTTTATAAAAGGAAGAGGAAGTTTCGGAGCGCAATGATATCCCGCCGGATACACCGAATGCGGAATGACGTAACCGATCATGCCATAGGACATTGTCTCGGCGAAACCTTTCGGCAGATTCTTGTTAATCTCTCTCCGTAATGCGCTCATTGCCGCTTTACGTTCAACGGGTAATGAAGCGAGATATTCTGAAACGGTTGCGGCCTTTGATTGCATAGTGATATTATGGCGGTGATTGGCAAAATATTTAGTATGGTCGTCGTTGTCGGATTACCGTTTGCTCCGTTTTTTTACCGGATTCTTCTCCCGGTGTGTCGTTTTTTTTCTCGATGCGGATCGTTTGTTCTCTGGCAGCTGTTCTAGGATGCTTCGCATTTCGAAAAACGCCCACATCCCTTCGATCTTCCCATTCTCGATATAAAAAATATCAATTCCGGTGATAGAACAGTGTTTGTGTGTCGGTTTAATTCCACTGAACTCATGTTCGTGCGTACCGGTCATTCTCCACACTGCCACTACCTGATTATCTTCCGCAATCTCATTTTCAATGGAAGTATATAAATCGGGAAATGCATGTCGAGCGTTCGCGATAAAATCATATACTCCTTCCGGCATCCCCATCGTAGGTTTTTTGAGTGTGGGACCGGAAAAGATGAACGAAGGGGAGAAAAGCTCTTTGATCAGCTCATACTTTCCCTTGTTTAATACTTCGGTAAAATATCGTCGGACAAGAAGTTTATTTTGGTCGGTCATAACATCCCCCGTGGAGTTATTCAGCAGAAAGTAGTAAAGTTCCAAGAGAGGAGCAAGAGGGAGGGTATAATGCAGTAGAACGCCCGTAAGGTATTCTGCGTCTACGATATACTACAATTCATATTCGACGCCGAACAATGGCAAAAGATTCCATTGATAAATTGTATCCTCTTTGTTTTCTTTTTCGTTCCAGAAGTACGCTGCGACATTTTTTCTATTATACACATTCCACGCACTCAAATAAAGGATAAGATTCGAATGAGTAAAATGGAACCGCTTATCGACCCGCACATTCATGGAATGATACGCCGGATACCGTGCGGCGTTTATTTTGGTTCTGTCGAATACGCCGCGCTTTCGTTGAGCCGATTGGGGAAGATCGAACGGCGTGTACGGCGTTCCGCCAGCATAAATCCACCGTGCGCTGAATTCCCATTCCGCATTCGGTTTGTATCCTCCTTCAACGCTAACGATCAGCCGGTTGTCGAATATTCTATTACGCCAAACATTGTCCGCACCTTTATATTCCGTCCGGAACAATGTTGCACTGGCAATACCATAGAAATCCTGCGCTAATTTTTTCTGCAATGTTAGTTCAATCCCGCGGGAGCGAGCTGATCCATTATTGGTGAACAGCGCGTGATTAAAATAGAGTCCGTTACGGTAAAAAATTTCATCTACCAGAAACAGTGCAGGATCGGACGGATCGACCAGGAAATCGTAATATTCTTTTTGATACACCTCCACACTCAACTTGGTATCTTCATTGAGCAGCCGGTCGATGCCGAAAATGTAATGTACGGCATATGGATCGCGAAGCATTGAATTAGATGCGCTCTGCGAAAGAAGAGCCACCGGCATATTCTGGTAATACATTCCCGATGCAAGTTTGAACGATGTTAATTCATTCAATTGATATGCCAGCGATGTGCGGGGGGAGAGTGTCATCCGATTGTTGTACGAAAAATAATCTGTCCGCGCACCGATTACGGCGGTTAATCCGCTGAACGGACGGTTGATGTAGGTAAAGAACGCACCGAGTTTTGTTTCATCAATTTTTTTGATGACTGTTGCGGAAGCAGTGGTATCCCCCAGCGCATTGGAATACGCGCCAAACATATTGTTGTAAGAGACGAACAATTGTTTAATATCCACTCCGAATTCCATGGCGTGTAGTTCTGAAATGCGGAGGTGATTGGAGTTGCGAAGTGCAATTGAACCTTCGCTAGATCTATTTTGGAGCAGTGGCGCACCGGTATTTGTTTCATAAAAATCTTCGTTTGCAGTTGTTGCCTGATAACCGGCGGTCGTTACGGAATAGAATCCGCTATTCCACAACGCGCGCCAGACAATTCCACCGGCATTTTGATAAATATTCTGATTGCCGTAGTAGAGCATATCATTTTCCTCCGCAACAGGTCGAGTGGGATTGTTATGATCGTCGCTGTGTAAGGTGATAAGGCTCAGTTGATGTTCCGGAGAGAGATCGTAGACGATCTTTCCCTGCAGATCGCCATACCAAGGTACCACAGACGTGCCGACATCGAACAGTTTGATGGCATATTCCAGATAACTGCGGCGGAGTGATAGAACGTACGATCCATGTTCACCGAGCGGTCCTTCCACAACTCCGCCGATGCCTGCAATATTAAAATCCAGCTGGCCGTCAAAATTATTTCTGTTACCTTCGCGCAGTTTTAGATCCAAAATGGAAGACATTTTGTCGCCGTATGCAGCCGAAAATCCTCCAGTATAAAAATTTACTTCGTCGATTAAATCCACATTCACCATTCCAATCGGACCGCCAGTTGCACCTTGCGTTGGAAAATGGTTGATATTCGGAATTTCGATGCCGTCCAAATAAAATGCATTCTCCAGCGGACTTCCTCCGCGCACAATTAAACTGTTGGATTGATCGTTCACCTTGGCCAGACTCGGGAGTCCCATAATGACCCGGCTGATATCGCCGCCGGATCCCGGTGCACGCCGAATTTCTTCAGCGCTCAACGCAGTAATGCTCAGCGGTTGCACATCGCTCTGACGGAAATATCCTGCGGTAACAACTACCTGCTCGGATTCAATCGTTTGTTCAGGAAGATCACCGGAAAGATTCGTGAGACGCTGTGAGCGGACGATAATGTCTGTCTTGGTGATGATGGAATAGCCGAGCATTCTGAATTGAACTGAATAATTTCCAACCGGAATATTCTTTATGATAAATTTTCCCTCTGCATCAGTGATGGCGCCAAACTGAGTGTTCACGATAATGATGTTTGCGCCTGTAAGTGGAGAGCGTGTTGCTTGATCCAGCGCTATTCCTTCGATTGTTCCGGTCAATTGCTGAGAATACAACAGATAATTGCTGCAGGAAAGGATGATTAGCAGTGAGAAAAACAGGTATTTCATCGTTGCTCCGGTAATGATTGTGGTAATTGTCGTTAAATGTTTCACCACAAAGATACATTCGCAGGAAGAGGAATTCGCTTTCGCCGATGGGTTTGAACGAGAAAAAATGTTCAATCCGACCGGAATGAACCTTACCATCTGTTTCCCGCAGATGTAAATTCTGCAACCTTCTGCGTGGTCTGCGGAATTATTTATGTTGTTACTTGAGCAAGAGTAGTTTTTGTGTTTGGGTATATGAACCGGACGTCATCCGGCAAAGATAGACACCGCCGGAAACGGTGGTTTTCCATTGAGTGCGATTCGTACCGGCTTCGATCGTGCCGTCCACCAATGTTTCTACTAATTGACCGAGAATAGAATATATCTTGATTGTGACATGTGACTGATGCGGGACATCAAATCGGATTGTTGTACTTGGATTGAATGGGTTCGGAAAATTCTGCGCAAGGTGGAATTGTGTCGGAATTCCAGCCGCTCCATCTGCGACAACAGTCGGCGGCACAGTGATGCGGATATCATCCAGCCACAACTCTTTTCCAAGCAGGTTGGAGTGTTCTGCGACGATTTCAAATCGGTCGATTGCTTTCCAGTCGAATGCGCCGATAGGATTATACCAGATACTGTCCCAGGATCCGTGTTCCGTCATATTCTTCAGAGGGATGAGGATTTCATGCCATGCTCCGTCCCACGGAACAGTGAGATCTGTTATGGTGGACCGGATACGCCACGGATGATCGGTCAGCCCAGTTTTTGTATCGATAAAACGAACGTCGAACGACACGCCGGGCGACGAATTTTTTATACGAAACGAGAGCATATAATTATTACCCACAAGCAAAGAAAGGTCTTTGTTCGGCACAAAATTAAATCCCACATGCTGGTACTGCGCCGCGTTCGTCCAGCGGATGCAGTATTTTCCGGAGAACGGTTCGGACATAGAATACAAATCAATCGTGCCTCCGGAAGAGTTCGCGGGAGCGATCTTCTGTCCGATA
>JALNZH010000313.1 GCA_023229405.1 Bacteroidota bacterium | reverse complement strand
TTTTCTTGCAATAACTCTACTATAAACGGTATGTTTTTTCATGGAGTTTTATCTATAAAACCATTTCCCACTACTTTAAATTCCCTCTGTCTTTCTTAACCTGACAGCATTGCCCCTTGGTAGGGGGAGAAAAATTTCGCTCCCTCCCACTTCTCATCCAACACTGTAAGAAATGTAAGGGAGGACTTACTTTTCTCAACATAACATCTCTTCCATAAATCCACTTGTTTCGATAAATTTTTGTCAATAAAGGTTATATTTTGGACAGCTATGATTCAAGGAGGAAGTTTGATAATCGCCAAATTCTTGATAACTTACCGTATGAGTACCCTTGCACAGCACGTTATACTAAAAAAAAATGAAGACCGCCGGCTTTTGGGCGGTCACCAATGGATTTTCAGCAACGAAATACATCGCATCGTTGGTGAGCCGAAGAGCGGCGAAATTGTAGAAATTCTTAGAAGTGACGGACGTTCTCTCGGCATCGGAATGTTTAATCCCACATCCTTGATCGCCGTACGGTTCCTTTCCCCAGCTATTGAAACAATCGATGCATCGTTCTTTCAGAAAAAAATTTCCGCGGCGGTAACCCTTCGAATGAAACTTTTTCCGGATAGTGATACGTACCGGATTGTTAATGGAGAAAGCGACTTCCTTCCGGGATTAATCGTCGACCGATACGGCGATTTTCTATCCCTACAGACTTTTTCGGCGGGTATGGAGAGCCGCCTCACAATGATTTGTGATGTTTTGGAATCAATTTTTCATCCGAAAGGAATTGTAGAACGAAATGAATCCCCGCTCCGGTCGCTGGAAGGACTTGAACTGCGAAAAGGATTATTGTGCGGGAGTGTTGAACCAGTCACAATTACATTACATGATGTAAAATTTTCCGTCGATATTCTCGGCGGGCAAAAGAGTGGATTTTTCCTAGACCAACGGAACAATCGGGCCAGCATAAAACCGTTCACGAAGAATGCCGCAGTGCTCGATTGTTTCTGCAATGAAGGCGGATTCGGACTGTATGCGGCAAAATTCGGCGCATCTGTTGTTGACAGCGTGGACATCTCCGGCGATGCGATCGTAAAAGCAAAACAGAATGCCGCCTTGAACGGGCTGACCACTCTGCAATATCATACTGAAGATGTTTTTACGTTTTTAGATCGTTCTGTAAAAGAAGAAAAAAAATGGGATGTCGTCATCCTCGATCCCCCATCGTTCACAAAAAGTAAAAAAACAGTTGCAACGGCAATCAAAGGATACAAAGAAATCAATACCAACGGACTCAGACTGGTCGCTTCAAACGGTATTTTTGTCTCTGCTTCCTGCTCCCATCATGTGGATCAGGATTCGTTCTTAAACATTGTTCAGGAGAGCAGTGTCAAAGCAAACAGAAGAATACAATTATTGTATTTTTCCGGCGCTGCACCGGATCATCCAACATTGCCGTCAATGCCAGAAACTCACTATCTAAAATTTGCGTTATGTAAAGTAGAATAAAAGTTTTCTCTCTATGCTAATTCAATAATTTTACTAGTCCTGAGATGGCGCTGTTCGTCCGTACGGGAAGTAGAGTAACCACCGACAATTATGAATAAAATAAAATACATCGTCATCGTTGTGTTCAGTATCGCCATCGGTGTGATGATCGGTATCTGGATAAAACCGAATCCGCTGGCAACGATTACCATCGCTAATATATCGAACAAAGCGGTGCATTCTGTTAACGTTACTGTCGGCATGACATCGTATATTATCAGTGATATAGAACAACACAAGAGTAAATCGGTCAACGTGTTTGTTGCAGGTGAAGCGGGGTATTCTATCAAAGTATTATTTGCGAATGGTGACACACTCGTCAGCTGGAACTATATTGAAACCGGCCAAAAATTGAATGAATCCATTTCCGACACAAGCGTTGTGCCGTCCATCATTCGCCAATGACAGTTTTCCATGATATTTTGAAAAGTTGACAGTCGTGAACAACTACCACACAAGCACTCGTGAGATTGATATGAAAAATATTCTGATTGTGATTTTAATGGGCGCTTCCCTTTCCTTCTCGCAAGGAAAGGATTCTACGATAATCTTTACATCGCCGGAACCAGAAACAACCAAACCAGAACCGACGGTATACGATGATGCATGGGGCGTTGACATACTCCTTTCTAATAACGGATTCGGATTCGGTGGATTTTATCGTCACGAATATTCTCGCAATATCTTCGGAACGGTGACCTTCGGAATTGCCGAATCTAAAGATGATAACGAAGTGGAGTACTACGACTATTGGGGACAATCATACGCACCTGGAAAGATCAACCGCTTTTTGCTGATTCCCGTATTATTCGGAGTCCAATACCGATTATTTGCTGACGACATTACCGATAGTTTTCGCCCGTATGTTAACGCAGGTGCCGGTCCGACAATGGTACTCGTTCATCCTTATAGAGATGAAGGGACAGGAGAGCAGATGGATTATTTCCGCAGTCTGGGACTCGCTCGGCCTCGTTATACACTTGGTGGTTATATCGGTGCGGGAGCATTTTTCGGAGCCGATATGGGAAGTTTGTCGGGGATCAATATCCGATATTATTTTGTTCCGGTGGACGGCGGAATTGAAAGTTTGGTGAACGGTGCAGGAAAAAAAATGAAGAAAACGGATTTCGGAGGATTCTTTATAACGATTAATCTAGGTTCTGCCTTTTAAAATAGTTAGACTCCGCCTCATCAGCGGAGTCTGTCCCTATAATCATTTCTTCATTACTTCTTTCGTCGCATCGCCGCTCGTTTGACTCATCCCGGAAAAAATCTTCGCCACTGCGCCAACAGTACCGGCAACATCGGAGAGATTGGAGGGTATGATCATGGTGTTGTTCTTTTGCGCCAGCTTGCCGAACTCACCGAGATATTGCTCCGCAATCCTGAGGTTCACGGCATCGAGCCCCCCTTTTTCATTAATTGCATTGGCAATCTCGCGGATCCCTTTTGCCGTTGCCTGCGCCACACGTTCAATCTCTTGCGCACGCCCTTCCGCCTCGTTGATCCGTTTCGTCTTCTCACCTTCCGATTTTGCAATTGCTTCCGCTTTATCTCCATCCGCACGGTTGATCTTCGCCTGCTTGTCCCCTTCGGATTCTGCGATCAATGCACGTTTTTCCCGTTCGGCTCGCATCTGTTTTTCCATCGCATCTTTGATACTAGGTGGCGGTACGATATTTTTAATTTCATGCCGGGTTACTTTTAGTCCCCACGGCGCAGCCGCTTTATCCACCGATATCACAATTTCCTGATTAATTTTATCCCGCTCTTCAAACGTTCGATCAAGATCGATCCGGCCAATCTCGCTTCGCATGGTTGTTTGTGCCAACTGAGTTGATGCGAAAATATAGTTGTCGACACCATACGATGCTTTCACTGGATCGGTGATTTGCACGTACAGGATACCGTCTACTTCCACACCGATATTGTCTTTCGTAATACACCCCTGCGGCGGAACATCAATCACCATTTCCTTCATGGAATGTTTGTATGCAACACGATCAATGAATGGAATAAGAATGTGGAAACCGGCATCCAGCGTAGCGTTGTATTTTCCAAGTCGTTCAATGATAAACACAGTTTTTTGCGGTACGACTCGCGCCGTTTTTCCCAGGAGGACGAATGTAAAAAGAATGAGACCTAAGAGAATATATACTTCCATCTGTAGCTCCTTTATTGAACAGGTTTTACTTTTAATGTGAGATTATTTCGTTCCAACACTTCCACCGAAGTTCCTTTCGCGATGAGCGTTTCTGATTCAGCATTCCAATGTGTTCCATGAAATTCCACCGTTCCGCCATTGATCGGTGTAATATCGGATGTCGCAAGTGCTTTTTCACCGCGGACATCGTCGAAAGATACGGCGGGATCTGCTTTGATTACTTTCCCATGAGAATATTTATTTCCATATTTTCTGAACATGAGTAGTGAGGTAATGGAGAGAATGAGAAAAATGAATAGCTGTGTGCTGAATGTCATGGAAACACCCATCCACGCCAGCAGCGCAACAATCCACGCGCCAACACCAAAAAAAATCAACACAAATCCTGGGGTAACGATTTCGCCAAGCATCATGATAAGGCCAAATAAAAACCATATCAATTCATTGGAATACGATTCCATACAATCTCCTTCAAAGGTTGCACAAAAGTAGAGAATGGTGTTCGGAAAAGCAACGCTCCATTTTGCCCATCTTGATACCGTATAACATCCAACATTGCATTCTCGTTCCTGAAATCACTTCAACTGGAGAAAAATATGAGGATCAAATTGAACTCTTGATATCGTCATACCGACGGATGTCTGCCGGTCAGCATCTTTCCCTAATTCAAGATGTCGAAACTCCTGCACGACATTTTTAAATTTTTATTGGCAGAC
>JALNZH010000311.1 GCA_023229405.1 Bacteroidota bacterium | reverse complement strand
ATTCTGGAATTCCGGGGTATTAAGGGGGGCGGTGTGTATTCATTTTCCTACCTAGTGTTAGGGCCTTCTGTTTCATTTATTGCGGTCGCGTCGATTATTGTCACCTATGTATTAACCGCCAGCCTTTCTACCGTCAGCGCGGTCGAAAACGGCATGTCGTTTTATCAGGTGTCCGATACAGGAAAATTTCTGCTGCAGGCTGCAATCATCTGGTTTGTGGCAGGGATGAATATTATCGGAATTAAGGAAAACGCAAAATTCACCTATGTCATTTTTATTATTGCAGCGATCATTTTAGTGAATATGCTTTTTGCCGGTGTGATGCATCTTCAACCGCACAATTGGGAAACGATCGGGGGAAGTTTTTCCAATGTTGCTGTCGGAATGGATTACGGTAGTTTTTTCAATTCATTCTTCTTTATTGTCATCGGTATTTCCAGTTGTATTCTTGCCTATTCGGGAATTGAATCGGTTGTTCAAACTGCAAGCCTCGTAAAATCGTGGAAAGATGTCAGTAAGGCATATTTTTTTCTTGCCATCACCACAGGAGTTTTTACGCCATTGTTAGCGGCGATTGTCCTTTCGTCGGACATCAATATCATGGAACACGAGACTGATCTCATTACGCAATTTGCGACGATGGTCGGAGGGATACCGCTCGGGTATATCGTCGGTATTTTGGCGAGCGTGCTATTAATGATGGCGGTGAATACAGCGTACATCGCTTCCAGTGAATTGATGGAGCGTGTAGCGCACCGGTACGGATTTCACTGGATTATTAAGACAAACAAAAGACAATCATTATACAGAATTCACATTGCGAACGGTCTGTTCTATACGATTATTATTTATCTGACCGGCGGCAGCCAGAATGTGCTTGCACAAATGTACGCTCTCGGTCTCATCGCAAGTTTCTCCATCAATATCGGTTGTCTGCTTCTCTACCGCTATTCCATGGGAACGAAGGATAGCCGAGAATACAATACCTCCCGGACAGGCACACTGCTGATTTTTTTGCTGCTCATCAGCTGTTTTATCTATCTGGGGTACAATAAACCATACGGAACATTGATGTGGTCCAGCGTTACAGCGGTGTTCCTACTCATAGGACTTCGTGTCGCGCAAACGCGTGCCCCGGAGATCAAAGAGATCGCTCAAACGGATCAACCGTTGAATATGATCTTCTATCTTGTCGAATCGGAAGCAGAAAATCTTCATATTTATTTCCGCCGTCCGAAAGAACATGGTCCGCAGGTGGGTGATACATCGTCTGCGTTCATCAGTTTGTATCATCCCCGTCAGGGAATTCCCGAAAAGGTAGCGATAAACCATTTCCGGTTTGCCAGCCAAAGCCAGTCTATCTATCAGGGGATTACTGAAATACTGTATGCACTGGAGTATGAACTTCCTCACAAAAAAATTACGATTCATCTCGGTTGGCCAACGTCGTCTTGGATAGATCGGCTGTCGATTGGCGTGATGATTCTCAGCGTGATGCGGCTGCCGAAACTCTTCCCGCGATTCAACTTTGTGATTGAATACTTCAGTAAATCAAAAGAGAAGGTATAGTTCGGTGTTTACGAGCGTAATCATACCTGCGGCGGGATTTGGCGAACGGATGGGCGCTACTATCGGTAAACAGTTCCTGATGGTAAACGACAAACCGATCCTCGTTCATACGCTGGAGCGCTTCGAACGCAGTACTGATATTCAGGAAATCGTTCTCGCTACGCAGCGTTCCTCTTTCCCGATTATTGAAGAGATACGGCAGAAATATTCGCTGTCAAAACTCCAATCGCCGGTAGAAGGAGGCCAACGCAGACAGGATTCAATAGCCAACGCATTGAAGCAGATTGACGCACGTGCAGAAATTATTGTTGTGCATGATGCCGTGCGGCCGTTTGTTCACCTGAAAGAGATTTCTCAATCCATCGAAACAGCAAGATTCTTCGGCGCGTCAATCGTTGCCGTCCGTGCCAAGGATACTATGAAACTGGCATCGACGGATGGACGGGTGGAGCGGACACTAAACCGGTCGTCGTTGTGGAGTGTGCAGACTCCGCAGACGTTCCAACGGAAGATTCTGGTTGATGCGTACGAGTTTGCTGAGAAACACAACATCGTTGCCACGGATGATTCATTCCTCGTCGAACAGATCGGTATTTCACCGATCATCGTTGAAGGAAGTTATGAAAATATAAAAATTACCACACCAGATGATCTTTTACTTGCAGAATTGCTATTTAATCGCTTTATTCCGTAATTTTTTTTGCCGGAACCCTTTGAATTAAAAAACCTCCCGGAAGATAATTCAGCAACGTAGTTCTTGCATCTAACCATTCAAATTCCTTATTTTCCGTTATAGAATATTTCTAGGAACTAGGGGAATAATATGGAAAATCTCGCAATCGTTATATTACTGAGTTATATCATCGGTTCGATTCCGACGAGTATAATTGCGACAAAACTTGCCGACGCCGGCGATATAAGGAAATTCGGCAGCGGTAATGCCGGAGGAACAAATGTGCTACGTATGCTAGGATGGAAGATCGGTCTTGCCGTAATTCTATTCGACCTCTTTAAAGGTGTTGTTGCCACATATTATGTTCCACAGCTTATCTGGAATCCGCATACACTGCCGTTCAACAATCTAACTCCATTTCAAGACTTCACCATCGTTCAGATTATTTGTGGCATTGCTGCAGTCTTCGGTCATATCTGGACTCTCTTCGCTGGGTTTAAAGGAGGGAAGGGAGTTGCGACAGGCGCAGGAATGGTGCTCGGTCTGGCTCCGATAGAATTTGTCGTTGCGATTGTTGTGTTTGCAATCGTTTTTACAGCATGGAGGTATGTTTCACTCGGTTCAATCCTGGCGGCGATGGCCATACCGGTGACAATGTTTATCCGTGAAAACCTATTTCATGTCGATATTCCCGGCTATCATACGCTTGTCTATTTTGCTGTTGCTGTTTCACTACTCATTACGTACACTCACCGTGAAAACATCAAACGGTTGCTGGCGGGGACGGAAAATAAATTGACACATTTTAAGGGAACTCGCTAACGCCTTTCCATTCACCCACGTTGTAAGGTTGTATCATGCGCATTTCAATCCTTGGGGCCGGAAGCTGGGGCACAACACTCGCTATCGTACTATGTGAGAATTTCCGCGATGTAACATTGTGGAGTTATCGTGCCGATCAGACCGAAGAGATGCGCGAAGCCAGAACCAATAAAGATTACCTTCCTGGGATCACACTCCCGAAACACCTGAAGATCACTCACGATGTGGAAGAAGCGTCGTCAAAGAAGGACTTGATTGTCACCGCTGTTCCGTCCCAGTTCCTTCGTAATATCCTAAAGAACATCGCACATCTTGACTTAAATAGAACTATCATCGTCAACGTGGCAAAAGGGATCGAGAACAACACACTAATGACCATGTCCGAAGTGATGATTGACATTCTGGAGCATGAAAAAAAATCAAACATCGCCATCCTTTCCGGACCGAGCCATGCGGAAGAGGTGGTAAAAAAGATTCCGACTGCGGTCGTTTCATCGTCATTCAGCGCGCGGACGGCGAAGATCGTCGCCCAATCCTTCAATACCCCGTATTTTCGCGTGTATGTCTCGGATGACATACGCGGTGTGGAACTCGGCGGCGCATTGAAGAATGTTATTGCAATCGGTGCCGGCGTGGTGGATGGGGCAGGATTCGGCGATAACACCAAGGCTGCTATTATCACCCGCGGTATTGCAGAAATGACCCGCCTCGGTGATAAGATGGGAGCACTTCCCAGAACGTTCTCGGGTCTCTCCGGTGTGGGAGATTTGATTGTGACATGTATGAGCAAACACAGCCGTAACCGCCATGTCGGTGAAGAATTAGGACGCGGAAGAAAACTCGACGATATCCTCGGTGAAATGGTAATGGTGGCCGAAGGCGTTGCAACATGCCGGTCTGCAGTGGACCTTGCAAAAAAACATCATACCGAAATGGCGATTTTTTCTGAAGTGTTTAATATCATGTTTAACGGCAAAGAGCCGCACCGAGCAACCGAAGATTTGATGGCCCGGAGCATAAAAGGCGAACACTAATTAGTTTCCATCATCGCTTAAAAACCATTTTCGGTTTTCCGCGTTCCTCACCAGATATAACACTACAAATCTCCCTATGAAGAAGATCATCGTTTTGTTCTCTCTTCCCCTATTTCTGTTCTCCCAACATTATGTCGATATCGTTTTTACGAATGGGAAAATTTGGACAGTCGATCCATCAAAACCCGAAGCGGAAGCTGTTGCTGTTTACCGCGGTCGAATCATGGCGGTCGGTTCATCTGCAGAAATAAAGCGCTGGATCGGAAAAACGACGAAAGTGATTGACGTAAAGAAAAAGAGATTGCTTCCGGGATTCATTGATAACCATACGCATTTTATGTCC
>JALNZH010000011.1 GCA_023229405.1 Bacteroidota bacterium | reverse complement strand
CTTAAAGAATATGTAAATGGGACTGTGTGCCATAAACTCGGAAAAGATTTTTTCTGTTTCCTGAAGTGCATCGTATGCCGATTGACGTTCCCGTTCAATTTCACGAAACTCCAACGCAAACGATATATCCATGGAAAGCTCGTCAAGCAACATTAATTCATTTTCCGTAAAAAAATCTTTTTCGCCGGAAAACAACACAAACACTCCAATAACGTTCCCTTTTACGTGTAATGGAAGAGCTACAGAAGATTGAAACCCTTGCCTTAACGCTTCCTGCTTCCATAACGGTGAGACCGGTTGTACTTCAACATTATTGACAAAATGATGCGTTCCGTGCTGCATTGTTTTGGCAATAATGGCATCGGGATAATTCGGATCGTGAATGTTAAGATCTATTGTTTCGAGAAATGTGCCAATGGCGCCGGCCGAGGCGACGACCCTTAATGTTCCATCGTTTTCATTTTTCACACCGATCCATGAAGCAATAAAATCTCCATCCTTAACGACAATGGAACACGCTTCTTGCAACATTGCGTCGACATCTTTAGTGCGAATAATAAGTTGATTAATATTGCTGAGAATGCGGTATACACGATTAAGACTGTTGGCCTTCGATTCCGCCCGCTTACGTTCCGTAATGTCGACAGAAAGAATAAATATTCCTTCGGGGATCGGTTGAATGTTCAGATCATACCAGCCTTTAAATCCATTGGGGAATTGGAATTCATTTTCAAGATGAATTGCAATGCGCTCTTCCATACATTTTTTTAATTGTGCATAGATGTTCGTCTTTTCTACGCCAGGCCACATCTGTACATAGTTGTTTCCCATCAGTTCGGAAGTTGGACGGCGATTATGTTTTTCCGCTGAAGCATTCACGTAAAGGTACCGCCAATCGTGACCGATAATCTGACATCCCTCGAGCATGCTGTCCAGCGTTGAATGGAATCGCTCTTCAGATTCATTTAACCGGTGTTCTGAATCTTTTCGATTTTTTCGTTCAACAGTAACAGCATTCAACCCTCTCTGCAACAAGAGATACAACACCCCGGCAGTGAAAGCGACAAACAAAAAACCCTTGTAGGTTTGTAACATCTGCAGCATAGAAGTATTCGATGTTATCGCAACAACAAATTGATCGGAACTATAAATCCATATCCATCCGATAACGATATAGAGAATAGTAGTGCGGATTGGAATTGACGATGTGGAGAAAATCATAGAATACCTCTAAGCTGTTCAACAACGACGCGGTGTTATCCTCTTTACTGATCGGATAAAATTCAATGAACTTATAGTATAGCAAACGCTCGACGATAGAATCTTAAAGAGTGTTATTACTTACTGATGTTACGCAAAAAGGTAAAAATGGTTCGACGCGGCGCAGAAACAGCGGTCATCCTTAACTATCTTAGCCTGCACCTTGCTC
The DNA here is from genome assembly GCA_023229405.1 of Bacteroidota bacterium. Taxonomy (GTDB): domain Bacteria; phylum Bacteroidota; class Ignavibacteria; order UBA10030; family UBA8401; genus UBA8401. The sequence continues at coordinate 29,361 of JALNZH010000011.1, read as the reverse complement.
ACCATGACCGTTTTTCTTGTTTTGCGTAACGTGAGTTACTTACAAGAATCAGACATTCCTCTAAGGTAAAAAAGAAAAGCCTGACAACCTTCACATATTAATTCATTATTAGGCAATCATTTGGAAAAGGGTAAAAGAATATCAGCAGCATGATACCGCTGTAAGAGTGAAGAATCCGATCTCACTATCCTATTTACCGCACTCTATTGGAAAAGCTTTTTTTGCCGAATGATGTAATTCGCGGCACAGTGTACTGTTCTCTGAAACAATGAAAAAATCAAAGAGTTTTTAAAAAAAGCTACAATGTTTTAGGTAGGTAATTTCAGAACATTAGGACATATTATTTTTTTCGAACGAAAAATCTGAAATACTATAAGGAAAATACGGCTTTTTCAGTTTTTGTTGTAGTATGATATGACATACTTGTCCAAAATAAATCATACAAGAGAAAAACTCATTCCCTCTTTTCTTGACGGGGTTCCGAAGGAATGCCGACATGGTAGAAAGATTTGGTCGGCACAAGAAAAGAAGCAAAGAACCCCTTGCGAAATGTAACGCGCACGATGAATCCCGTTCGCACTTGCCTGTAGATGGCAAAAAACGCCATCAAAAGTCCCTTCATGATTTCAGACCCCCTCTGTATCTCCCCCATTACAGGGGGAGAAATAATTCGCTCAATCCTCCTAAATTTTTCTCCCTCCCACTTCTCATCCAACACTGTAAGAAATGTAGGGGAGGGCTTATTTTTGTCAACATAACATATCTTCCATAAATCCACTTGTTTCGATAAATTTTTATCAATAAGGGTTTTATTTTGGACAGCTATGATGATATGAGGTTTTTAAAATAATACTGTTATTTTTATTGATCTGCTCCTTTGAATTGTTTTTTTAACGTTTTCTAATACAACATCCAATACTAATGGAAAACCGATGACATTTGTAGAAAGGTAAAAATAAAATAGAAAATTTTGGCGAATTTATTAAATTCAAGCAGTTTTGTTCTGGCACAGTAATTGACCTATAACAGTACAACGTTATGGGGGATATAAAAATGACAACATCAACAACACTTCGCCAACGTTCTTCTATTGAAGAATTGTACACTCAATCCCAATATTTCACCAAACAATTGCCGTTTCAACATTTTTCAGATTCCCTCACTGAATTTGTCACGATATTGAATAAAAACAGACAGATTGTATTTTGTAATCAGCCGCTGGTGAAATACCTCAATACTGTCGATACGAATGATATTATCGGAAAACGCCCGGGTGAAGCGCTTCGGTGCCAGCATTCTAACAATGTCAGCGGAGGATGTGGAACGACCAAATTTTGCAAAATGTGTGGAGCCAATCGTGCAATCCAAAAAAGTCAAGAGGGAGAAGAAAGCATTCAGGAATGCCGCATTACAACAAATCCTGAATCGCAAGCATTAGACCTTTCGGTCCATGCCACCCCGATAACGTATAACAATGAGCAATTTACCATCTTCGCCCTAACTGATACATCGGACGAAAAACGGCGAAAAGTGTTAGAATGTCTTTTTTTTCACGACATTCTGAATACCGTCGGTGGATTGATGGGATATTCCGAACTCTTAAAAGAAGCCACGTCTGAAGAAGCGCGCGAATTTGCCCCGATCATCAACCAGCTTGCAGCGGATCTGAACGACCAAATTGCTTCACAACGCGAACTTATGAGAGCCGAACATCATGAGACCGTAACTGCTCCTGATATTATCCATGCGCGAACCTTGCTGGAATCGCTTGTGCTCACCATACAAAAACATACCGTCGCAAGCGATAAGTATATTATCGTCGATCCTTCAGCGGAAGATTTTATCTTCATCAGCGACGAACAAATTTTACGTCGGGTGTTAGGGAATTTATTAAAAAATGCTTTAGAAGCAACGGCAATCAATTCCACTGTTCGAATTTCTTGCAAGCGAAATTTATCCGAAGTACAATTTACCGTTCACAACGTTGAAGTGATACCAAACGATATTCAATTGCAGATTTTCCAACGATCGTTCTCTACAAAAGGTGAAGGACGCGGATTGGGTACATATAGCGTAAAACTCTTTACCGAACAGTATCTGTGTGGAAAAGTATCGTTCGTTTCAAACAAGGATGACGGAACAAGCTTTATGATAACGCTCCCTGCAACACTGGCCGAACCGGATTATTCACTTTCCAATAAACGCACTTCCGAAGACCTGCACATGGTTCACATTTCAAAAAACGATATGTGAACTTCATTTTGTAAAACTCTGCACTCTCAGTGCTCCGATATACCGTACTTTCGGGTTTCACTTAAACGGTATATCGGTTACTGACGGCTCTTTCAATAACTGAATATTCCACAATACAAAAACTAGCATTATTCCCGTTTTTTTTATTCCCTATCAACCGATCTAACAAAACAAAATTTCTTTCGGAAACGCCCGCCTGCTCTATCATAGAATAATTTCAAACGGACAGACATCTAACACTCCGCATAACCGACATCTCTTAAAACAGCAAGTTTCAAGTTAGAGCTCAGGTCACTTAACAATCATTCATTCCAAACTAAGGATAGTGACACAAAATCCGATAAGAATCTTCATCATAACCGTAGTCATCTTCTACAGACTCAATTAAATTCGGTGCTTTCAGAACTCCATAGTTAAGGGCAAGATCTGTATTATCTTCAGAGTAAATCTATTGTGTAGGTGATTCGTTAACGCAGAGGAATTAGTCCATAGTACATTGCGTGTTGTAAGAATTTAGTTTTTGCAGGTCAACCGATAATCATCTATATTCCAACAGAACGTATGCCAAAACAACGACATATTGCCAATGTACTTGTAGCAGATGATGAATTCGATTTCCGAATGATTCTGCAGTCTTTCCTTGAATCTGAAGGACATACTGTCACTACGGCCGAAGACGGCGCTGATGCCATTAACAAACTCCAGGAAAAACCATTCGATCTCGTGTTACTCGATATCCGTATGCCGCGTGTGGACGGTATAGAAGTGCTCCAATTTATCAAGCAGCAGTACATCGACACACAAGTGATTATTCTTACCGCAGTCAATGACGTCCGAATAGCGGTAGAATGTATGCATCTCGGTGCATTCCATTTTCTGACAAAACCGTACTCCGTCGACGAGTTGCAGTCACTGGTAAACCGAGCGCTGGAAAAGCGTCAGATGTCCATTGAACTGAAAGTGATGAAAACAACGATTTCCCGCTTAACACAATCATCGCAGTTGATTGGACAGAGCAGTGAGTTCCAGAAAGTGTTGGAATTGGCAGGGAAAGTGGCGCCGAGCGATTCTACAGTGTTATTGGAAGGAGCCAGCGGAACGGGAAAAGAAGTGTTCGCAAATTTTATTTATAAAAACTCCCCGCGTGCAGAAAAACCATTCGTTGCACTCAATTGCGCTTCCATTCCGGATACATTGATTGAAAGCGAACTCTTCGGACACGAAAAAGGGGCATTCACCGATGCAAGTGCAATGCGGCAGGGATTGGTGGAGATTGCGAACGGCGGAACACTGTTTCTGGATGAAATCGGCGAGATCAGTTCGGTCTTTCAACCAAAATTGCTCCGTTTTATCCAGTTGGGAGAATACCGCCGTGTGGGTGGAAATAAAACCTTAAAATCAGATGTACGAATTATCTCCGCAACGAATAAAAATCTGTTTAATGAAGTAAAAGAAGGGCATTTCCGGGAAGATCTGTTGTACCGATTGAATGTGATTACCATCCACCTTCCTTCAATGATGGAACGGAAAGATGATATTCCACTTCTTGCACAGAGCATACTGGAACGAAAAAATAAACTGCGCGAAAAGAAAGAACTGCACCCTGATGCGCTATTGGCGCTGACGGAGTATCGCTGGCCGGGCAACATTCGGGAACTGGAGAATGTACTGGAGCGAGCGATTATTCTCAGCACAGACAATTTTATTCGGCCGAAAGATTTGTTGCTTCCACAACAAATGCACAGTTTGCATTCTTCAACAGGAAATGGCAACCAAAAGATTGGTTCCGCCATGTCGCTGAATGAATTGGAAAAAGAACATATCGCTTCAGTTCTTGTGAACACAAAATGGAATAAAAATCTTGCGACAAAAATCCTCGGAATTTCACTGAAAACCCTCTACACAAAAATACACCAGTACAATCTGAAAGAAGAGTAGACTGCTGCAAAATAGCCGCTCACGCCATATCCCAGAGCTCTCTCTTTTCCTAAAAATCCTTTTATCACATTCTCGAATCGGTTGTCCGGTCAATCAGGATTTTTTTTCATCCAATTTTCAAATTCACCCATTTCTTGATTTTTTTCTCCTGCATCGTACCACAGTCATTCTGAAACTGCACTAATTTAATATCCCGCCGTTTATTGCTCTCAATGCTACAATACTATTACCTATGGAAATTCTTTGAACTTTCCATGTTTTAATCCTTCCGAATGTATCCCATAATCACCTCCCCCTTCTGCAGTTTTACAATTCCATAATTAGTGAGCATTTTTTCAATCACTTCTTTATCTAAAATACGTTCTCCACCACACCACAGATTGTTTCATGCCTCCTCTGCCACCTACATTTTTCTGATTCATACTACACAGTCTTATTTAAAAGAACACCCTCAGCATGACACCTCTAAAACCAAAAATAGCCCCAAAACCACATTGTAATTTCTACAAATCTTTAGTCATCTCGTAAAAAAAACGCCCACTCAAATATAAAATCTGTAAAAAACCCAATAAAATGGAGGGGTTTTTCGCTGGCACTAGCATTGCCAAAATATATGGCATGGAGCTGAGCACAATGAAAAACTTCTTCTTAAATTTAGCCACACTGATCATCGCAATCGCCACCGCAACCTACTCGCAGGGATTCGAGCTGATGAACATGCAGGCTTCCAATAAAGTCGCGACAAGTTCTAATTTTATTGTTTCTAAAAGTGGAATTGAGCAATACCGGTCAACATCAACGACCTCGCCGTATGCGGTTGTGACCGGTGAAACATTATACGTCACATCAGAACAGAAGACTACATCAGTAGCAGACGGAGGAAGTATGCTGGCATCGTCAACGCTTCAACAAAACTATCCGAATCCTTTCAACAATGCGACCGTTATCCGTTTCTCACTGAACGAGATCAGCGACGTGACAATCACGGTATTCGATATTACCGGACGTGAAGTAACAACACTGGTAAACGGCACGAAACAATCCGGGACGTTCAGCGTCGGATTTTCGAACAACAGTATTGCTTCCGGAACATATGTCTACCGTATGATCGCACGCAGCAACAGCGGAAAGACCACTGTTGAAACAAAAAAGATGATCGTGATGAAATAATATGAAATCTTTCCTTCTCACATTTGTCCTGTTTTTTTCCATCGCTTCCGCACAACAGCTGGTGGTAAAAGCAAATGGTACGGTGAAAAACATTCCCTCCACTATCAACAATATCGCCGTCGCTTCTGTGGATGAACGTGTTATTCCAACAGAATCGCTCGATGAAGATGTACGGCTGATTGTTGAATTTAAAACTCCTTCGCGCATCGAACAAAAAATCAGCGGCCGACTCTTCTCGAAAACAACTACCGAACAAACAAAACGAACAGTTCGGGAATCTATCACTAACGCAGAAATCCACCGGGAGTTTGAAACAATTATCAACGGACTTTCCCTAACCACAAAACGCGGTAACATCAGTACTATTGCATCAATGCCGGATGTAAAAGCAGTGTATGTTGATATGATTGTCACCGCATCCCCTGTGAATATTACATCATCATCCACAATTGTTCCACAAAGTTCAACATCGGTCGCGACAGGAAAAGGGATCCGTATTGGCATTATCGACACCGGTATTGATTACAACCATGAAGCATTTGGCAAAGGAATGGGAAGCGGATATGTGATCGCCGGAGGGTACGATATCGTAAACAGCGATACCGATCCGATGGATGACAACGGACACGGCACTCATGTAGCGGGAATTATATGCGGAAGTTCCGGAACGATTTCCGGAGCGGCGAAAGATGCATCCGTGTATATTTATAAAGCGCTCGATCAGAACGGCAGCGGATCCACATCGTCCGTTATTGCCGCTATCGAACGCGCAATCAACGACAGTGTGCAGGTACTGAATCTGAGTCTCGGCACTCCTTCCGGTTCGGCAGATGATCCTCTCTCTTCGGCCGTAAACCGTGCCGTCCGCGCAGGCATGGTGGTAGTTGTTGCCGCCGGTAATACCAGTGAGTACACCAGTATCAACTCTCCCGGTATGGCAACAATGGCATTAACCGTCGGAGCTGCCGATGGATTGGCGATTGCTTCTTTTAGCTCAAAAGGACCCGAAACACAGTACTATGGTATTAAACCGGATGTTGTGGCCCCCGGCGTCAGCGTTCTTTCGGCAAAACGCGGAGGAGGTTATGTGCAGATGAGCGGGACTTCCATGGCTGCGCCGTATGTAACAGCACTCGCTGCTTCCATGAAAGAATTACACTCCGAATGGAGTGCAACACAGATCCGCGATGCTATCATCTCCAATTCCCGGAATCTCGGTACACCGCTCTTCTCTCAAGGTCACGGCATGGTTGATGAACGAGTTCTTCTCGGTACGGCATTTGCAAGTCCGGCACAGGTGAGTTTCGGGTTCGATCCGCCAGCATCTACTACATGGAAACAACAACGATCGTTTACATTATATAATATGAGTTCTACCGGACGGTCGTATCGTTTGGCCTCCAATGCCACCAATCCCGCAATACAATTTCGTTTCTCCCCCGAACAGACCGAAGTTCCCTCGCAAGGATCGGTAGAGATTTCCGTAGAACTGGAGACAAACAATCTGTTTTTGAGCAATAATAATTCGTTTGAAACCGGTTATACGGGATCACTCATAGCAATAGGAAGCGATACAATCACCGTTCCTTTTGCATTCATTAAAGCGCCTGTTCTTCAATTAACGTTTAATGAAATCCCCTGGGTGGTATTGATTCATAACAAGAGTAATTATACTAAAACACTTTCACCCAAAGTAAACAATCATTCTCTGATTATTAAGGACGGTACGTACGACATCATAACGTCGTTCTACGGATCGCGGTATGTTATCAGTGAAAATGTCGTCGTGACTGGAAAAGCAGCGCTCATAATCGCCAGCACACAGGCAGTGTATCCTGTATCGTTTCAACCGATTAGTGAACAAGGAGTACCGTTAAATCTTGGAACACTGAAAGGAACGCACAGTTATTTGGAAGCTTTTGTGCATCAGCCGACGGGATTTGCTATTGTTGGAATGGGCGGGGGAAAAACGACTACATACAGTAATCGTCCGAAATATTTCTCTGCGGTGAGTAAAAATTATTCGTATGGATACTCCATGACTCTCCAACCGAATAATTCAAAATCCTATACATACGATATTATCATCGACACCGGCATTACTTCGTCACGGAGTATCGTCTTCCAACAACAGGATATGAAGCGTGTCGATGTTAAATACGATCTTGCCTCGGGAGTGCAGCGGGCATTCCCCATTACGTGGACGACGTATATCGGAAAATTCTCTTCCCTTGCGGTAACATTCTACGACGGCAATTCCGTGCCGATGCATTTCCCGTTCGCACAAGAATCTTACTATACTCAACGCACTTCCTCATTCCCCATCTTCCACCAGCGCGAAGCATACAGCTACTAGTGTCCTGTATCGAAAAAACTTTTAATAAGTCGGGCCAAATATTCAAACCAATGTAATAAACTCACGACACTCAATTTAAAAAACTAACCGTCATTTCCGCATGTTTCTGACGGGAATCCAATATTTAGATGCCCGACAAAATCTCCGCTTTTTGAGTCCCGCCACGGCGAAGTCCCCAAAGGCGGGACATTCGGCCAACGGCCCCGTTGGGGGAATGACGACTTAGTTAAGGTATTATTGGTACAGGACACTAGTGTGTCGTCTCATAAATACCTTTTAATAATTTAAACCGAATAATCAGCCTATGTATTTAGGATATTGTCAAATACGCTACACAGACATAATAAAGGTATCTCTGCTACAGGACACTAATAGCTCAAAGCTAATTTTTTTATCGTTATTCCGAGATCTGCATTGTGGGCAGGTAGAACCTGCACGGAGGAATCTGCTTGGACCAATGCTATTTGAACCGGATACCCAGCCGGCAGGTCCCGCCACGCAATGACCCCTTAGGGAAAGGGGCGCCTCGGTGCAAGCAGGTCTATTTCATCCATCGTTACGCAATAGAGAATTCCGATCAGAATGATGTGATGTCGTTTTTGAGTTACCTTCTGGTAACAAACAAGTATTACATATCGCACTTAAGTTCTGTAACTGTTACACTGTTGCAGAAAATTCTTTCTGGAATTTATCCCCCAGACAACAAAACAGAGACGACAATAAACACAACAGCCCGCGATTGCGGGCTGTTGTTGTTTCAGAACTTTGCCGGTATCTCACCCGGAATAAACTTGAGCGACTCCGAATTCATGCAGTAGCGCAATCCAGTAGGACGAGGACCATCGTCAAACACATGTCCCAGATGTGAATCGCACCGTGCGCAATTCACTTCCACACGGCGCATACCGTAACTCAGATCCACCTTTTCTGCTATATGTTCTTTCTTCAACGGCTGAAAGAAACTCGGCCACCCTGTTCCAGAATCGAACTTTGAAGTAGAAGCAAAGAGGGGAAGATCGCAGCAGACGCAAAGATAAATCCCTTCTTTCTTATGGTCATAAAACGCCCCGCAGAATGCCCGTTCCGTCCCAGCTTCACGCGTAACAGTATAGGTTTCAGGTGATAGAATTATTTTCCATTCCTCTTCGCTCTTCACCACTTTCGGCATTCCTGTTGTATAAGCGTCTTTTAAATATTCGGCGATCGGTTTCATCGTTGCATCTTTCTGTGTTGGTGGCAATTTTCGTTTTTGCATCATGCTTCCGATCGGCGGCTCTGCAATTAGGATTACAGCTACCGTTAAAACAATACCGGCAAGCAGGAATAATGATTTTTTTGAATGCTGCTTCATATCAGTGGTTCTCCTTTCACCTAATAACGCCAAAATACATGAAAGAGTTTTCACGAAATGATAAAAAACGTCTCACGAAACCGTGAGACGTTCTAATTTCTTACCTACCTGTTATTCTTTAAAAATCTCTACCATCAATGTCATTCCGGGCACTGCAGATTTTTAGCGAAGCGAGGAATTTCGTTTTTTCTTCTTCGATAGAGAAATGACAATCATCAACATTCCATAATTTTGAAGTGATGTATTTACTGCAGTATCTTCTTCACATCCTCCACATTCACCATATCATTCATTTCCACTGTGGATGCTTCAAGTGATTTTCCTTCGCCATTCCATACTTCATGAGCATAGTAGACAGACAAATCGCCGAAATCGACAATGCGACCTTTCCATACCGTTCCGGAACTGTCGCGGACCTCTTCACGGTTTATGGCAACATCCGCAATGATTGATGCACGTCCATCGGGGAAGGTAATGGTTGCTTTTTGAATAATGATGTCGTAGAACATCTTTGTATTCATTGGAATATCTTCGTACGGTTTCGTTCCGGTCTTCACATATGTTTTTGTCGCAATGGCAAGAAACGACGCAAGCAGTCCGACGCAGTTCAATTTGCGGATGAACATTTTTTCTGGATCATTCTTCCATCCGCCCGATTCGATAAGCACAACGCTCGTGCCCCATTTTTGAATATTATCCCCAAATGCGCGCGGTTCGAATGAGTCGTCGTATTTCGCAATATTTTCTTTTGCAAATTGATTCAACACAAGCGTCACTTCGGATGCCACTTGTTTGGCGCGGGTGCGGACCGCATTGTCACTCTTTTCCACATTATATGCCGGCGCCAGCAGTGAAATCACTGCAACAGTCCCTTGCTCTCCCACAGAATACCGCGGATCCTGGTCATGCAGATTAAACCCGATTTCCGGATTATATTTGGCCCGTGTTGCTTTCAGCAGTTTTGCTTCCGGTGTCTGTAGCCGCAGAGCATCGCGGTTCATATCGATACCTTGCGATGTTCTTCGTTGGAACCGTTCCGCTCCATCCGGATTGAGCATCGGGATGATTAGCAGCGTTGTTTCAGAAAGAATTTTTTTCACTTCGGCAGAATTCCGGTGCAGCGCGATATAATTCAGAAGATCTAGCAACGCCATGGTCGCCGTTGGTTCATCACCATGCATTTGCGACCACATGAACACCTTGGTCGTTCCGGTGCCGAGTGTTAACAGATTGATTGACCGTTGTTCAGCGGATGTGCCGATCTGTTCCATCGTCATCAGATCGCCGAGCGATTTTTTCAGTGTAGCAATGTGAGTCTGCAATTCTGCATGTTTGAAGCGCCGCGAGGAGATATCAGTAAATTTATAAGAATCGTACTCCTCAAAGAGTTGGATGGAAAACTGAGCGTGTGAAGATTGTAATGTCATAACGAATGCCAATAAAAATAGTACTGTATGCATAGTACTCCATACAAATAAAAATCCCGTTCCGCCGAATTCGACAGAACGGGATAAAAATACCAAAATTTTACTTCAATAACAGCATTCGCTTAGTATCAGTACATGAGCGGCCGTCGTTCATTACCGCAGACACGCGATAGAGATACATTCCGCTTGCAACTTTACCACCGTTTCGGTTCGAAGTATTCCACAGCACAGCATTATACCCTTGTTGAGCGTTTCCGTTGTACAATTCGTTTACCACATTCCCGAGCAGGTCATACACAACAACGGACACGCGTGCATCGGAAGGAAGTATATAACTGATCATCGTTGAAGGATTGAACGGATTTGGAAAATTCTGGTGAAGTGTAAAATCTGTGAGCGCCCGATCTTCTCTTTCTGTTGATGCAACGATCGCCAGTGAGATCAAATCCGGACCCTGCGTTGTTAATGTTACCGTTGGGGTGCTTCGCGGCGTTGCGATCATCACGATCTCTTCATTGGCATTCTCAAACCAGACAATATTCCCCGCCCAATCCAGCGCAATATCGGCATCCTGTCGGTTATTCCCGCCGAGAGAAAGAGGATGATCGCTGTTTTTATAAATTTGTTTAACCTCCGGAAATGCTCCGTCGAATGTAGTGATTTCATGAATACCAAACGTGGTGGTATCCGTTCCGGAGGCACGACGAACAGCATAGTAGATTGTATCATCGGTAGCGCTATTCAAATCCGAACCGTGTTTAATTTCAAAACAGACCGGCAAACCAAGCGGAGATGCTATAGAGGTTATTGCATCAGTTCGTTTTATGGGCAGCGTACCGGAAATATCATACCGTTCAATATACCCGGGCGCTGTTAATTCGCCGGTGCGAAGTGTAACGAACATCTTGCCGGCGTCGTCAATCACCACATCGCGGGCAAACAATCCGAACGATCCGACAAGTTCCAATGGCGCTGTTAATGTGTCACTCATTCCGATCGGTGCTCTCCAAACAACCGTGTCTGCGGCTATATAGAGGACGAGATTTGCATCTTCGCCGACAGGATAAATGCCGCGGGGAGCTGTAATATTACTGATAATAATTTTAGGCACAGCGCTGTCGTTATCCATGCGCGTGACAAAGTTACCGCTGTTGCTTACCTGATAAATGCGTCCCTTAGAATCTACGGCAGATGTCCACGGCGCCGGACTGCCCCCCCAGTTAAATGTTCCGCCGTTGTCCATTCCCAGCGTTTGAGACAGCATTGGGTGATTTTGTTCCGTACCGGCAAATGAACCGTCCGGATTGTAGCGCAGTGTTCCCTGCTTATATCCGTCGTTGCTGGAAGGATCAGCACAGCTGGCATACCAATAGCCAAACCCCGGCGAATTCATAGTATTGTTGATGTCCACACCGCGCGTATAAATTCCGCGGGTTATCAACGGCGGCACGTCGGTAGTATTTTGAAAATAGAACGAATGATATTTTGTATCAGAATAGACAAATCCAGTGGTCGTGATGGTATAATAATATTTTTTTTCACTGACCGCGCCCGTGCCGTCCCATGTAACAGTGTTGGGATTTGTTGATCGTCCCTGTTCTGATGCATTGATCGTAGCAACAACAGTATTGGTGCCGGTTTCTACAATTTTTACGACAACCGTCGTTGCGGTATCATTCAAATAATACCAAATTTTTGCACCGGACCCGTCGTTGACTTTTCCATCAAACGGAGTACCGTCCGGATTGGTGACTTTCATTCGCGAGGCAAAAACATCTGCTACAACAGTACCGGAAACGATTATTAACACCGCGACCAGAAAAGAAACAAGTTTATTCATGCTGCCTCCGTAAAAGTGATATAAAAGTGAAAAGGTTGAATTCGATATCTGGCGATCCGAAATAATGAGAGAATATAGTCCGATTACTGTAGAATCGCAATAAACCCACGGGGTGGTATTGTAATATTTTAGAATTATGTGGCACATTATATCCCAAAGGGATGGCTTTCACGAAGCAACCACTTCGTAACGCTACTAATGACCTGCCCGACTGTGTCGTTCATGCGGAATGTTAGCATCTTTAGCGCAGAAAGATCCCAAAATTCCGGTTTTTGAATCAAGCACAATGCGGAATCCAAAGAGCAAGACAAGCGTACCTTGAAATGATTTTGTTCAGGATTTAGTATGACGTAATCTGATTCGAATTAAGACACTGCTTTGGGTAAAGTTACTCTTGGCATTTTCCCCATTTTTTCGTATTTTTAAGGACATTTTTTGAATCCCGAGCATTCGGGATTTTTTTTCACTATATCGTATAACAGACCAAGTAAGGAGTGTTTCAGTGGAAGTATCCGTAAATAATGTGAATGATTGCGTTCGGGAATTAACCGTAACAATGTCGCAAGAGGAATTAGCGCCGCATTTTGAGAAAGCGTATAAAGAAGCAGTACCGACATTGGAAATTAAAGGATTCCGTAAGGGCAAAGTGCCGATGCACATGATCAAAAAGATGTTTGGTGCCAGCATCGAATATCAGGCAGTGGAAGAGATTTCGAACGATGTATTTCGCAAGGAGATAGAATCGCGCAATTTCCATCCCATCGGTACACCGCAAATCAATAAAATCGACTATAAGCCGGGTACACCGCTCACATTTATGGTCACATTCGAGGTCCGCCCTGAATTCGAATTGAAGGACTACAAAGGCATTACCCTCGAACGGTATTCACACAAACCAAACGACACGGAATTGCAAAGTGAAATTGAACGTCTCCAGCAGATTAATTCATATCTGGAAGAAGCGCAAAAAGTTGAGAATGAATTCTTTGTGGTCACCGTAGATATGAAAGATATGGACGAGAACGGTCATTCCCGCGAAGGAATGAAGATTTATCTGAGAGAAAAATCTACAGAAAAAGAGATTAAAGAAGCGCTCCAGGGTACAGCGGTCGGTGACATAAAAGAAGTGAAGTTCAGTCATCAACACGGCGATCATTCACATGGCGTCCACCTTCAATTGAGCGTAAAGAAAATTGAAAAAGTAATCCTCCCTGCAATGGACGATGCTCTTGCGCAAAAAGTGAGCAACGGTAAATTTCAGACAGCGGAAGAACTGAAACAAAACATCAAAAAGGATCTGGAAGAATTCTGGAAAGAACGGAGCGATCGGCGCTTTGAAAACGATCTGCTGTCCGCCATCGTGAAACAGTACGAATTCACCGTTCCGGAAGCACTGATTCAAAATGTGACCGACACATTCATTGAGGATGCAAAAAACCAGCAGCCGAAGAAACAGCTGCCGAAGAACTTTAATGAAAAAGCGTACCGTGAACAGGCGCGTGAAACCGCCCTCTGGCAGTCCAAATGGCTGTTGATTAAGGAACAGTTCATCACAACAGAGAAAATTGAGATCTCCGACTCCGAAATTGAAAAGATTGCAGAAGAAGAATCGGCAAAATTAAATATCGATAAAGAACGGCTTGTGAATTTCTACAAAAGTTCCGATAATGCGCTAGAGCGTTTGAAGTACAATCGGCTTATTGATATTCTCAAACAAAATGTGAAGATTACGGACGTTGAAACGGATGACTACAGTAAATTTGCAACTAATTAATATCTCGCCCATTGTCGTGAAATGATTTTTTATTCATAACAGTGCGACAATTTTTAGACATCTCATACGTCTACTACAGGGACTGCAAATTTACCAATACAAGGAGTTTTATGGTTACCAACAACACTCTTCACACAAAACCGTACGTAGTGTACAACCAGCTCGTTCCGATGGTGGTGGAACAAACCAGCCGTGGCGAACGCGCATACGATATTTTCTCGCGCCTGTTAAAAGAACGTATTGTGTTCATCGGCACCGCGATTGACGATTACGTTGCTTCGTTGGCCATCGCACAGATGCTGCATCTGGAAGCGGAAGATCCGGATAAAGATATTTCCGTTTACATCAATTCTCCCGGCGGTTCTGTTACGGCCGGTCTTGCAATCTACGACACCATGCAGATCATTCGTCCGCAAGTGGCGACCATCTGCGTTGGTATGGCGGCAAGCATGGGGGCAATTTTACTGTTGGCGGGCGAAAAAGGAAAACGTCAGGCATTGCCAAATGCACGTATCATGATTCATCAGCCATGGGGCGGCGTGCAAGGAACTGCTTCCGACATCAGCATACAGGCGGAAGAGATTTTAAAAACGAAAAAACGTTTAAACGAGATCATCTCTCAGCACACGGGGAAAACAATTATTGAAGTTGAAAAAGATACTGATCGCGACAACTACATGTCGTCGCAGCAAGCTGCAGAGTACGGTCTTATCGACAAAGTGTTGACAAAACGAGCCGCTGAGAGTAAAAAAGAAAAATAGTCTATGAGCAAGCAAAAAAGCGAAGATAAGGTACGATGTTCGTTCTGCGGCCGCAGGCCGGAAGAGGTAACGAGCATTATTGCAGGACCGGATGTGTACATCTGCGATATGTGCGTTTCAACCTCCATGGACATTATCCGGAACAACCTCTCTTCTGCCCGTACCAAACGGATTAAGAACAAAGGACTTCTGACACCCACGCAGATTAAAATGGCGCTGGATGAATATGTAATCGGTCAGGAACAGGCCAAAAAGACTCTCGCGGTTGCTGTGTACAATCACTACAAACGGATCGATACGCAGGATCAGTTCGCCGATCCAGATAATGTGGAAATCGAAAAGAGTAATATTCTCTTAATCGGTTCGACGGGAACCGGGAAAACGCTGCTTGCACAAACGCTTGCGCGCATTCTTGATGTTCCGTTCGCTATTGCCGATGCAACGACGCTCACCGAAGCAGGTTATGTCGGAGATGATGTTGAGACTGTTCTTGTTCATTTACTGCAGAATGCCGAATACAATGTGGAACGTGCCGAACGCGGTATTGTCTACATCGATGAAATCGACAAGATTGCGCGAAAGAGCGACAGCGCCTCCATCACACGGGATGTCTCGGGTGAAGGTGTACAACAGGCATTGCTGAAGATTCTAGAAGGAACCGTTGCCGGTGTTCCGCCAAAAGGTGGACGCAAACATCCCGAACAGAGTCTGATCAATCTTAACACGAAGAATATTCTCTTCATCTGCGGCGGAGCATTTGAAGGCCTGGAAAAGATCATCTCTCGTCGTGTTCACAAGAATGCGCTTGGATTCGGCGCAGAGATTAAGAGCAAAAAAGAACAAACTGCCGATGCGTATATTCAAATAGCAGAACCGGACGATCTGCTGAAGTTCGGATTGATTCCGGAATTTATCGGCCGTCTTCCGATGCTGACTACTTTGCACTCGCTGGATGAAACCGCGTTAATGAACATTCTGGTGGAACCGCGGAATGCAATCGTAAAACAGTTCAAAAAATTGTTCAAATACGAAGGCGTTGAACTCGATTTCGAAGAAGCAGCGTTAAAACAGATTGTTTCGAAGGCGATGTCGCGAGGCACCGGTGCACGCGCACTCCGTTCCGTGGTAGAAGAGATCATGCGGGATATTATGTATGACCTCCCATCCAAAGCGAACGTCACAAAATGTGTCGTCACCAAAGAGACCGTCGAAAAGAAAAAAGAACCGATTTACGTTCTCGAAGAAAGAAAATCAGCGTAGTACTTTTACCACAGAGACACAGACAGTGATATAAAAAAATCCCGCATAGCGGGGTTTTTTATTGGTGAAGGCAACACTCCAGAGTCACCCCTTATAAGTCATAGGAAGACTGTTGCCAAGTCGGAGTGTGAAAAAATATCGTGCTTACCGTGGATGGACGTGAGGTAGATTCCGTCGGTAAAATGGTTTATAGTTCGGATTATCCATCCAAATTATTTATGGTGTGCTGGTAGTACGTCGGATCGGAGATCCTATGTACTACTGTAATGCTACTCATTCCCCACCACCCAACTCAATGCGACAATTGCAGCCGTCTCGGTCCGGAGTCTTCGTCTTCCTAAAGAGACTTGCGTAAACTCAGCTTTTTCCGCATGCAATACTTCTTCATCCGTAAATCCTCCTTCAGGACCGATCAAAATCATGGCGGAACGGGGCGGCTTCCGGTGTTTCAGCGCCTCCGCAATAAACAATATATGATCGGTTCGTTCGTACGGAATCAATTTTAAATCATACTCGGTGGAGTTGGCAATCGCCATTTCAAAATCGGTGGGAGGAGTAATCTTCGGCAGAATACAGCGTCCGGATTGTTTCATTGCGGCGAGTGCAATATTATTCCACCGGTCCTCTTTCGGAGAACGAGCAATCGTACGGTTGGTTTGCAGAGGAATTATTGTTCGAACGCCGAGCTCGGTCGCTTTTTCAATAATCCAATCCATCCGCGAAGGATTTTTCAATTGCGCAACAGCAAGCGTAAGGTTGATGTCCGGTTCATGCAGATGGTGGTGTTCAAATTGAATCTCGCACTCAATCATTTCCGGCGCCACAAGACGAATGATCACCTCATACGCCTTTCCTTCGCCGTCCACCACCCAGATCATATCCCCGGGCTGTTTCCGTAAGACGCGCGAGATGTGACGCGCTTCCTCCCCTTCAATGGCAATGTGCTGATCGATAATATAATCGGCGGGAACGTAAAAATATTCGCTCATAAACTTTAGAGTAGTTGAGTAGGTAAGTGGTTGAGTATATGAGAATAATAATGAGATCTAGTTTGTTGCTCTCTCACCGACTCAACGACATAAAATGCATTTTACAGTGCCGCTCCTAAATCTAAAATAATTTCCCCTTTGGAAAAAGGTTTTCCGTACGGAATTCCGAATTCTATCCGGCCAACAGCGCTGTATCCCAACAGAATATGCAATCCCCCGCCGTATCCGGTATACCAGCGGTTCAACGCCGTCGGTTCGGTGCGGTGCCATGTGTTGCCGGCATCAGCGAAGAGGGCGAAATTTAAAGCATACCGCATATCTTTAAATTGATCGAACGGTATATAGTCGAAGTGAACATATCGGGGAGAAATAATAGGAATATGTGTTTCAAGCATTGCTCCCGCAATATGTTCTCCTTCCTGCACTATCTTAAAGTGACCGCGAATTCGTTCATTGTATCCGAAAAATGTATGGCCGTAATTCGGCACCGTTCCGCCGTACGCAAAATTACCGAACACTCGTCCTGCAACAATCACATCATTCCATGTCGGCACGAACCGGCGAAGATCGAAGGCATATCGCTGATAATCAACATCCTTTTCAAGCAATCCGAACTTCGAAACGCCGAGACTTACCAACGTACCAATGCGCGCATATTCCTTAAGATCGCGTGTATCGTACGAATATGATGTATGGAGCGAATAAAATTCATCCCTCCCGTTTGCGGAGAGTGTTCTTCCAGCCCTGTTATCCGAAACACGCAGATTCAGAAACTCTGCTTTCATCGTAATCAATGTAAACAACGAGAACCGTTTCCCGACAGTGATTTCTCCGCCAGACCGCTGTTCATCGAAATTGGGAGTGCCGGCAAGAGAGACGAGACTTTTATTCCGCTGTTCTGTATAGTATGCGCGAAGCGATAAGAAAATACGGTTCTGCACATCAATCTGCGGATTGATATAATTGATCGATACAAACGGATCATATCCGATGGCAAATGCTCCGTACAACTGCACATTGTTGCCTGCCACATTATTGTGGGCTAATCCCAATCCGAAATAATATTTGGAAAAATCCCTATCCTTTATCCCCAATACCGGGAAAGGATAAAAATACCACCGTTCCGCCACCTGCACCGAAAGCGTTGCGAGATCTCCGGTATCCGGAATTACACGGATATCTACCTTCGTAAAGAGCTGCAGACTGTAAATTCGATTTATGTCGTATTGAACATCCTGATGGGTGATGAGTGCCCCGGGTTTCAACGACATTTCCTGTTCGATGATGTAATACTTCGTCAGCTCGTTGCCAATATAGATAATCTGACCGACCCGAAATGTAGAATCTGGAAAGGAAAACTGCGGATCACTCAACTCCTGTGCCGAGCACAAAGGCACAACAGTCATCAGTATAAAAAAATATCGGTTCATTGTGTACATATAACAAAATTAAAAAGGCAGAACTTTTGTTCTGCCTTCGTCATAATCAACAAAATTTCTTAGTGAATCAACGCCCGGTATTCCACGGCAATACATCTGTCCATCACAACAGCTAATCCTGCCTTTTCCGCTTTTCCCGCGGCCGTTTCATTCACCACATTCAATTGCATCCACACTGCATTTGCTCCTACGGTAATCGCTTCATCTATCACCGGTTCCACTTCATCCGGGTTCCGGAAAATATCCACAATATCGATCTTTTCCGGAACCGATTTCAGATCGGGATAACATTTCATTCCAAGTACTTCCTGATACTGCGGATTCACAGGATACACCTTGTATCCTTTGTTCTTCAAAAATTCCGCAATCGCACCACTGTCCCGCCACGGCTTCGGCGACGCACCAACGACTGCGATGGTTTTGGCATCGATCAACAATTTTTTAATTTCTTGATCAGTCGTCAACATATGGTTTCACCGGTGCAGGCCGGTGTTTCGTTAAATAGTGTGTTCCGTATAACTTTCTACCGGAGGACAACTGCAGACCAGCTGCCGGTCGCCGTATGTATCATTAATGCGTCCGATGCTCGGCCAAAATTTATGCGCACGCACCCACGGTATCGGAAACGCTGCTTTTTCACGCGAGTAGGAGTGTTTCCACTCGTCGCTCATCACAACGCTCGCCGTGTGAGGCGCGTGATGCAGCACATTATCTTCTTTCGAAAATTTTCCCTGTTCAATCTCGGCAATCTCTTTGCGAATGTGGAATAATGCATCACAGAACCGGTCCAGTTCTCCTTTCGGTTCGCTTTCGGTCGGCTCGATCATTAATGTTCCGGCAACCGGGAACGAAACGGTCGGCGCATGGAAACCATAATCCATTAACCGTTTTGCAATATCGGTCACTTCCACCCCGGCCGATGCTTTGAACTTCCGCATGTCGATAATCATTTCATGCGCGCAGCGTCCATTCTTGCCGACATACAGCACGTCAAATTCTTTTTCCAGTTTGGATTTGATATAGTTTGCATTCAAAATGGCATATTTCGTAGCATTCGTCAAACCGGTAGCGCCCATCATTTTAATATACATATACGAGATGAGCAACACGCTCGCGCTCCCCCACGGACCGGAAGAAACGGCGCTCATGGATTGTTCGCCCCCGATCGGTACGACGGAATGTCCCGGCAGGAACGGAACAAGATGTTCCGCAACGCAGATCGGTCCCATGCCCGGACCGCCGCCGCCGTGCGGAATGCTGAACGTCTTGTGAAGGTTCAAGTGACAAACATCTGCACCGATACGAGCAGGCGAAGTTAAACCGACCTGCGCGTTCATGTTCGCACCGTCCATATAGACCTGACCGCCATTTTTGTGGATGATGGAACAGATTTCTTGAATGCTCTCTTCGAATACGCCGTGTGTGGAAGGATAGGTCACCATTAAACAGGCAAGATTTGCTTTATGCTCTTCTGCTTTTGTTTTCAGATCTCCCACTTCCACATTGCCCTGTTCATCACATTTTACTACGACCACTTTGAAACCGGCCATTACTGCGCTGGCAGGATTCGTGCCGTGCGCCGACGAAGGAATCAGAGCAATGGTACGATGCAATTCGTTTTTCGATTTCAGATACTGGCGGATGACAAGCAGACCGGTGTATTCACCTTGCGCGCCGGCATTTGGCTGCAACGATACTCCGGCAAATCCGGTGATCTCTTTTAGATCGTTGGAGAGTTCTTCAAAAATTTGCGAGTATCCCATCGCCTGCTCGCGCGGCGTGAACGGATGCAGCGATCCAAATTCCGGCATCGTCACAGGAAGCATCTCCGTTGTCGCATTCAGTTTCATGGTGCAGGAACCGAGCGGAATCATTGAAAAATTCAGCGAAAGGTCTTTCATTTCCAACGCATGCATATAGCGGAGCATTTCGTGTTCTGAATGATGCGAGTTGAAGACCGGATGGAGCATAAAATTGCTCGTGCGGATGAATTTCTTCTCCCATTCCAACTGCAAATTTTTAGACAGCTCAGCAACAGAAATTACTTTGTTTTTTACCGAAGCGAAGACCGACAGGATTGTTTCAATTTCCTTTACGGTGGTTGTTTCATCCACCGATATGCCGATTTCGGTTTCGCTGATCTGACGGAAGTTCATTTGCGCGCCGACAGCACGATTTAGAATAGACGCCGTAACATTTCCGGTGACGATATGCAGCGTATCAAAATACGTTTCGTTGGATTGTGTAAACTCAAGTTTCTTTAACCCTTTATCCAGCACTTTTGCCAAACCATGCACGCGCGCGGCAATCTTCTTCAAACCTTCCGGTCCATGATACGTGCCGTACATGCCTGCCATAATAGCTAGCAGTACCTGTGCGGTGCAGATATTGCTCGTCGCTTTTTCGCGGCGGATATGCTGTTCGCGTGTCTGTAACGCCATGCGGTATGCTTTGTTGCCGTTCGCATCAATCGAAACGCCGATAATACGCCCCGGCATCACACGTTTGTATTCATCTTTCGTTGCAAGAAAAGCGGCGTGCGGACCACCGTATCCCATTGGAACACCGAACCGCTGTGCGCTTCCGACAACGATATCCGCGCCGAATTCTCCCGGAGGCGTAAGAATGGTCAAAGCAAGAATATCCGCTGCAACCGTCACCAGCACATTATTCGCTTTTGCCTTTGCGCAGAAGTCGGAATAATCATAAATCGCACCTTTGCCAGCGGGATATTGCACAAGCGCTCCAAACACTTTCTCACCGAACTTCGTTGTGCGGTGATCGCCCATCACTAATTCAATGCCGAGGGGAACAGCACGCGTTTTCAACACATCGATGGTCTGCGGAAAAACTTCTTCGGAAATGAAAAACTGATTTCCTTTTTTCTCATGATTCGCCGAATACATCATGAACATTGCTTCCGCAGCAGCAGTCCCTTCATCCAGCAACGATGCATTGGCAATCTGCATGCCGGTCAGATCGATAATCATTGTCTGATAATTCAGCAGTGCTTCCAAGCGTCCCTGCGAAATTTCCGCCTGATACGGTGTATACTGTGTGTACCAACCCGGATTCTCCAAAATATTCCGCTGAATCACCTGCGGTACGATTGTTCCGTAATATCCTGCGCCGATAAAGGAACGAAAGACTTTGTTCCGCAACGCGACGCCGCGGATATAGTTGATCATTTCATTTTCAGACATCGCCTTGCCGATTTTCATCGGGGCTTCCAGGCGGATATTCGCCGGGACAGTCTGATCGATCAGTTCGTCCAATGACGATACGCCGATCGTTTTTAGCATCTCTTTCGTGTCTGCTTCGTTCGGGCCGATGTGGCGCGGTTCAAAAATATCCGTGGGAGAAATGTTTAGGTTCATAAGTCTAGAGGTTAATAAAAGATTAAAAAATAACGTCGTTAAAGGTTCAAAATGCCAGATTCAAGATGTAAGATTCAGGGTTCAAGGTTAAGGGTTTAGGATTCAATTACACGGTATACTTTTAATTTTTAACCTTTCAACTCTTTTTACACTTTCTGCAACTTCGCCACTGCCTCTTCCGCTGCCGCTTGTTCTGCTTCTTTTTTATTCTTTCCCACGCCGGTTCCCATCGCTTCGTTGCTGATCAGCACCTGAATGGTAAATGTGCGGTCGTGATCGGGACCTTCTTCTTTTAATGTCTGGTACCGCGGAATTCCTGTCCCCTGCGCCTGAGAGAGTTCCAGCAGTTCACTCTTATAATTCTGATCGCTCACTTTAAGATATCCGTTTGCGAGAGCCGATGTTAATCTTGTAAGAATAAAATTCTTTGCTACTGCCATGCCGTTGTCCAAAAACAGTGCTGCGATAATTGCTTCGTACGCATCGGCGAGGATCGTATCAAATCCTTTTTCCTGCACTCCGGCGGAATTGGTATGCGTTAACATAAATTGTTTCAGATCGATCTCTTTTGCACAGAAGGCGAGCGCTTTCCTGTTCACCAAACGCGCGCGCAAAATCGTCAGTTCCCCCTCTTCCTTCTCCGGATACTGACGGAAGAGATACTCCGCCACGACAAAGTTCAGGATAGAATCTCCGAGAAACTCCATCCGCTCGTTCGATTCCAGCGCTTCCACGTGGGAAATGGGGATAAACGAACGATGCACCAGCGCGCGAACAAAATAATCCTTGTTGCGCACAGAGTATTGCATAGCTGATTCCAGAAGGTTCCAGTCAATGCGGGAATAGAGCGTGTGGAGTTTCTGTTCCTCTGCGCTGCGGCGGGAAAATGTTCCGAAAAGCGACGATACGAAATGACGAAAGCGTGAAAGAACCACAAACGGCAAATTTTAATGAAAATTGACCTGTTCGCGCCAAAAACGTAGGACGAAACGCTGGTTACGTCCTTTATATAGATCGAATTTTAAGATTCAACCTACATAATCTTTCTAGTGTGAACAATTGATTGGGGTAAATATAAGGATTTTTAGGGAGAGATGCCTCTGTTGAAAGTTACTTGAGCGTATCTCAAAAACAAAATAAAGACTTGTACTTTATAAAACGGACGTGTACATTTCGTACATGGCCAAACGTGAAGAACTCCAAGAAGCCCAATGGGCAATAATATAACCACTTATTCCAATACCCCCAATCCGCGACGATGGGAAAGGCCGACCTCGTGTACCCGACCGCCCAGTCATGAACGGTATTTTATGGGTCCTTCGTACCGGGGCCCGATGGTGCGATATGCCAGAGCGATTCCCACCGTATCAGGCCTGTCATCGTCGATTTCAGGAGTGGGTGAAAGCCGGCGTGTTCCGTCACATCCTGGAAACCCTCGCCCACGATCTGGAGAAACGGGGCAAATTCAAACTTGCCGAATGCTTCATCGACGCGACCTTTGTGGTAGCGAAAAAAGGGGCTCCGGAGTTGGAAAAACCAAGCGCGGCAAGGGTGCGAAGCTCATGGCAGTGGCAGACGGCGCTGGTCTTCCTATCGCCATCCACGCGACTTCTGCTAGCCCACATGAAGTCACCCTTGTCGAAGACACTCTCTCCCGACGCATCACTTGCGCCACACCTCAAAGAATTATTGGGGATCTTGCGTATGACAGTGACCCCCTCGATCAAAGACTTGCTCGACGGCGAATAGAACTTATTGCACCTCATAAAATTAACCGAGTCAAACCCGCAACGCAAGATGGCCGGCCTCTTCGTTGCTATCGACGCCGATGGAAGATTGAACGTCTCTTCTCTTGGCTTCAGAACTTCAGACGCATTGCCACTCGTAATGAATTTCATTTGCCAAACTATTTAGCTTTTGTTGAACTTGGATCAATCATTATACTATTAAGAAACCATTTTTGAGATGCGCTCTAATAGAAATATAATTTGATTGTAAGTGATTATTAAAATTATTTGGTAATGAAAAATATTCTCCTTCTCTTTTTGATTCGATGAACAATAGATCATCCCCCGTAGCTTTTATTAACCTATAATCTGCATACCCTGGATTTATGTAACTTTCACGCTTGACTAATTCTTTAGGCCAACATAGGATCGAATGTATGACTTCATCAATGATTTTATGTCTAGTATCGGCTTCATTAAAATTTTGGGTTATATATTTTTGCGTCAACTTAACTGCTTTTTCATAAGCAGAATTTGCAAGTGATATTTCCATATTCTTATTAATTTTATTGTCAAAAAATATTTAATTTATAAACTATTGATATCAATCTATCTTGTCCATCCCCTAATTGCAATACCGGGATCTAGGTATATATATTTGTAACCAAATTGAATAAGATTATAACCTCTTAAATTACTCGCGCGCGAAAAACAAGTGATTATAATTTGCATCAATTACCATTGACTATTGTGAGTTTTTGTTTAAGTCTGCTCTTAGAGTGGTCGAGTCGTATGTTGGTGAGCTTATGCAGCAAAATCCATGGACATGTTTTTATTTAATTCCTGTTCAATCCAAAAGATCGGAGACCGGAATTTCATATCCAAAAGATATTCCATAACGGAAATTCGACGTTTTAAAATCCGAATACGGAATACCGACATCAAGCGAGGCGCTCGTGCTTCCGCATTGGAATCCGAATCCCGCCAGATAGAGTTTCATTGGAGTAGTATAGATCGTGTTCTTCAGAATCGGATCGATAATGCCCCCTGCAAACAGATATATTGTGGACGATTCCCAATGCCGCGCGAAACGGAATTGATCAAGGATGGTAAAATCGATTTCTTTTCTTGGGCCGTCGGTAAACGCCGTGCCGGCCAGTGAAAAGGTATACTCCGCTTTCCATCCATTCCGATGAGCGCTCGCAATCCATTGTTCAATTAGTTCTTTGGTAATGCCAATAATGATTTTTTTTGTTTGCTCGGGATCGACATACGGATATTTTGCCCATGTAATAAGATCGG
This sequence comes from Bacteroidota bacterium, assembly GCA_023229405.1. Taxonomy (GTDB): domain Bacteria; phylum Bacteroidota; class Ignavibacteria; order UBA10030; family UBA8401; genus UBA8401. The sequence goes on along the minus strand of JALNZH010000011.1, from coordinate 4,397 downwards.
TGAAAGGATCGGCAAGAGCATTATTCAGTTTTTGTATCTTTGGCACCGCATCGGTTTCCAGTGTAGCCGCAGCGTCATCCAATCGCCGATAGTCCAGCATAAAAAATGCTTTCTCAATGTTGGCCGATGCAAATGCAGTAATGTATCGTTCATATAACGTATACACTGTGTGAAGCGCATCGCCGGCACTCTCCATCTGTTCGATCGCTTGAATCTTCTCTCCACGGTCACTGAACGATTTTTTGAGCGCGTGCAGCGCGGAATCGATTGATGCAATCGCATGCGTTTTATTCGTCAATAGTTCGGAAAGAGCATATTGCACAAATTCCAGCGCACGCACATCCATCGTCAGATTTAATTTCTCTCCCGATCCCCGTAATTTGATGAATTGTGCATAGGTTACGGTCAACCATTTTACATCGTATCCTTTACTGCTGTCGAAGAAGGAAAAGGATTCAATCTTCTTCTTTTCTTCTTGCATTTCCATTACCGCTCTGGAGACATAGAGTTGTTTTTTGAGTCTTTCGGAGTGATAAATATAGAGTGCACTGTAGGCGAGGAGCTGCTCCCTGTTCCAATCCGCTGTTTCTGCAATGTTTAGGATGGCGGGATATTTCTCCACCATCGGTTCGATCTGCTTTTTAATAGCGCCGACAAACAGCATCGTTGTGAGCACATTCGTGGTGCTTTTCAACAGCGCTTCTTCATTCTTGTTGTTGTCAATAATCTGTGCAATAAGATCGCGCGCTACAATACCTGTGACCGGATCGGATTCCGTGATCCATTCGATCACTTCATTTTTCACCCGCTCACGCGATATCTTTTTTACGGTTTTCTGAAATGCATCACTGATGTTTACCTGCGATGAAGCGATGATTGGAAAGAAAAAAAGAAGAACATATTGTAGACGAAGTGATTTCATATGATTTTTCTGGACTCCTATCCATCTTCCCCATTAACAATAGGAAAAATAATGACTCCCTCCCCATACGGGGAGGGCCGGGGCGGGATTGTGTTCATTATTTTTTCTGAAGCGAATTTTTAATTCCCATTACCATCTTTAGCAAATCATACCAGAACGGCGCGCCAAGACTGACCAACAGCGTCATGCCGAACAATCCTAGAAAGAATCGTGAGACAGTCCAATACCATGGCTTGCCGTCGTAGTTCTTCAACCGCGCATCGCTCCAGCCCATCACCTGGAACGACTGTTCATCCAGCATCTTCTGAATACTGACAGCATTGGCGTTAATCTGTTGTACGATGGTCGAATCGGGTGTTGCAGCAACAAAGGTGGAGTCTTTTTTCCCGTCCGATGCCGATACAATCAAAGAATCACGGGATATGGATGTGAGTTGTTCAGCCATCGAGACGGCGGCATCGCGCAGAACGGCATTGCGGGAGAATTCCTGGTAGATATCGAGCAGATTGGCATTCAACGCTATCACTACTGCGGCGGACAGTCCAAATGACCAGTATTTCATCCTCCGTTCGTAATGTTCTTGGAATGACTGTTTGGTGAGATTAAACCAGTGTGATGCGTTTTCCACTGCATCCTGAAATTTCTTCTGGATGTCGGCATTTGTTTCTTTGGAAAGCGGAAGTGACTTCAACAGATTCACGAATGATTCCGTTTCCAAGTTCTCCAGCAAGTGCAGATCGCGGAAGCCGAGTCCGCTCATCACCGTTTCCAATTCGGCAATCAATCTGGATGAAAACGAGTCAGGATTTTTTTTGATATAATTAGCACGAACTGTTTTGCTCGGTAGCAATCCGGAGAGCGTGGTTTTTTCCTGCGGCATATCGCCGAACAGCACGAAAAGTTCGTTCAGCATGTATTCCGCTTTTAATTCCAGCCATTGTTTGAAAATCTGCTGCAGCGCCTGCACAAGTAGACTTAATCCGAGAATAATGGCTGCTACGGCAATAAGAGAATCGAGAAGATCGAACATAGTGCACCTTTATGTTGGTTAATAATTCTATCTTTTTACACCAGGCCGGTTTTCATCCCGTCGATACCATTGGCAGACTACAGGTGCTCAATTTTCATTTCATCTTCATTCCAGAAATCGAACGGCATACCGGGATACGATTCAATCAAATATTTTCTCATAGGTATGATGGTCGATTCGTAATGATTCAATCCGTCTGAGAATGTGTCGAAGTAGATGTACTCAAACCGCGAGAGATTCTGTTCTTTCAGATAAGCGTAAAAATCGCCGGGAACAATATTTATTTTAGGATGAGAAAATGTACAGAGGTCAATCACATCTGGACTGAATTCAACTGCCGTTACGCTCACTACATTCTCTTTGAGACAGAGCATCTGTGCAAGAAATCCTATGCCAAGTCCACCGAGCAGAACGTGTCCCTTTGCGCGTAGATACGGAATGTAGAGCGGAAAAAGTTCAACGCCGACATTGGACATAATGCACTGATTGCCGCGCCATATTTCATAGAGCATAAAGTCATGCTCCATTGTAACGGTTCGATACTCAAATCCCCACAATCGTGCCTGTACTGTTGTGGGAACAATCGGCATGATGCTCCCCTGTGGATACACCGAACGGAACAGCTGGTACTCGCCGGATGTTCGGGGTTGAAGATTCAGATCGAGCGTAAAACAGAGTGAGAAATATTCATCAAGAGACATTGCAAATCAGGTTAAGGTATGCGGTGCAAATGATTTTTTTATTTCACAAGAATCATCCGCTTCATCTGCACTAGTTCTTTCCCACCAGAAACAGAAACCTGCAAGCGTGCAAAATATACACCGCTCGAAAGATGAGATGCATCAAATTCCACATGCTGAATGACGCCTGCTTTTAATTCTTCATTGATCAACGTTCGCACTTCGCGTCCAAGAATATCGAATACTTTCAGCGTCGTCATTCCATCCTCCGGCACACTGAATTCAATCGCCGTCGTCGGATTGAAGGGATTCGGAAAATTCTGCGACAATTCAAACACTTTTGCTGTAATTCCTGCTTCAATCTCAACTTCTTTCGAGTATCCAAATTTCCCGTCACGGTCGATCTGTTTCAATCTGTAAAGATATTTTCCTGCAGCAGAATTTTTATCCTTGAATATATATTCTTTTGGCGCATTACTTGTTCCCGCACCTTCAATAAATCCAACCCTCTGCCAGTCATGCTGAGCGACTGAGCCGTTATTTGGCGAAGGAGTCGAAGTCCCGCTGTTAGGATTCCGTTCATTGCGGGATTCAGAAGGCGGAACATCCTTCGACGCGCTCACTTGTCCCTTCGGGACTTCGTTCGCTCGCTCAGGATGACTACGTCTTTGTATTTCAAATCCATAATTATTCACTTCCGTCGCAGTCTTCCATTGCAATTCAACATTCAATCGTTTTGATGATGCACTGAACGCAGTCAATTCCACCGGAAGCGGCGCTCCGCCGTTGGAAAGCGAAGCGTTGGTGATTGTACCGACAAGTGTACCCGAAGAAATTGTAACGTGCGAATTGTTTGCAATGAACGGCTCAATAGTTCCGCTCGCGCTTGAATTAAGATCAACAGTAACGAAATAATATGTTCCACTCGCTGAAATAGAAGAAGAAAATGAACTGAACGACGCTGTCGTTCCCGAAACTGTGGTTGAACTCACCTGCGTATCCGTTCCGCTGTCGTATGCATTGTCACTTGAACTCCACAATTTCACCGCAGTCACTCCGCTCGGCGATGAAACGAATGATACCGTCAGTGCGCTCAATGATGCACCCGCAATATCTCCGGTTAGCAGAAATCTTCCCACAGAATTATTGTTTGTACTTGGCGATGCGCTTTGCGGCGCATATACTGAGCCATCGGTAAACGTCACATCAACAACAGGTGTCACATTGATCGTCATTGTGTAGGACGAGGTACTGTAGTCTGTTCCATCGTTCACTTTAAATGAGAAGGTCGTATAAGGACTTCCATTACCATTCGCCGCCGGTTTGAATTTCAATTTTCCCGAATCGATCGCCGCTTTCGTCACGGTGGAACTCGCAGAAAGCGCTTCACCGCCATCAACGATGCTGTTCAGGTTTGCATCGTTATAGAGCGTGCCGGCAGAAGGCGCCGTTGCAATTTGCACGAGCAACAACGTACTTCCTTCAGTATCACTGTAATTAAATTCAGTCGATGCAAAAGTTTTGTCGTTATCTTCGATTGCGGAAACAGCATTATTCGCTGCAGTTGGAGGATCGTTCACTGCACCAATATTGATCGTCATCGTGTAGGATGAAACACTGTAATCGGTACCGTCATTTACTTTAAATGTAAAAGTAGTGTACGGGTTTCCGGTTGCATTTGCTGCAGGTTTAAATTTCAATTTCCCCGCATCAATTTCAGTTTTCGTGATTGTAGAACTTGCAGATAGTGTTTCGCCGCCATCAA
>JALNZH010000310.1 GCA_023229405.1 Bacteroidota bacterium | reverse complement strand
AAATCATTGATAGAAATAGTCGAACTTGTACCCTCAAGAACAAGTGTGCCGCCGCTTCGTTCAATTGTCGTTTTTCCGTAATTATTATTAATTTTTTTAATCGAAGCACAATTCGCTAATCGTAACGTGTTCGATACTCCAGTTAATACAAGATTTCCCATGATCCCCTCGAGCGAATAATTTCCATATCGCAGATCGGCTTCTATATTGTGCGAAGCTGGTACATAAATCTCACCAGTGACTTTTAAGTTGGAATATGAAACAAATTGAAAACTCAACAGATTCTTCAGTGAAAAGCCGTTATTCCGCGTTTTCGGTTCGTGGTACATAATGATCATTCGTTCATCTGTGTCTTCCTGGACAACGTCGACCATTTGAATATATTCCTGCTCATTCTCTTTGTCCGATGACGAATAGTCGATGCTGATATTAATGGAAACCTCATTTTTGTCCCATGATTTAATTTCTAAGGTTGATCCGTTGAAGTCGGACAATTCCACTGTTTGAGTCTCCTTAATCGGTATTGTTTTTTTAATATTTTTTACTTCGGCATGCAATAGCAAGGCGGAACAAATCAAAATAGTGAACACGGTTTTCATAATTCAATTTCTCCTTGGTGTAACATCTCTTGCAGTAATGTTAACTTCATGTTGTATAATGCGTGAAGACGCTGCCGTTTAAGAGGCGACAGATCATGTGAATTTGTTTCTTTTTTCAATTGCTCGATCGCTTCATTTAAATATTGGAGCCTCAGCACACGGAGGGAAGCGAGGTCGTTCTTAGGCGATGGTTTGGAAGAAACCATTGCTGAAGAGACAACCTCTTCAAATCCGCGAATTGCAGATTGGTACGCGTTGTCCATACGAATTTCTTGCGGCTGTGAAGTTTCGACGAGCATTTTGAATGTGGAATACATTCCGATACTGGTAAAAATTACTATAAATGAAGCGGCCATGCCATAAACGAAACTCCGGCGGTCAAAACTAAACGCCTTCGATGTTCGCTTTGGAAACAAGCTGTTCGATACAATATTCCATATAGCCCGTTTATCTTTTTCGGTGGGAATATCACTTGGAGAATAAAACTGTTTTGGGTTGATCATTGTATGCTCCTTGTTACATTCAGCTGGTTTCGTAGCCATTGTTTCGTTCGTGTTAAAATAGTTCTCGATGTACTCTCTCCGATATTCAATAGTACTGCAATTTCGGAGTGGGAATATCCTTCCACTTCATACAACATAAACACCGCTCGTTTCGTCTCATCCAATTGATCAAAGAGTGTTTTCAGAGTCGAATTCCATTCGAACGATTCATCGTTGCTTTCGGAAACAGATTCATCTGCGGCATCGATATCAACAAACGGAATGATGGAATTCCTTCTGATATCGCTGCGCATTTCATTTAATGCTATTTGAAACAACCATGTTTTGAACTTCGAACGGTAATTGAATGATGCTAATCCTTCAAACGCTTTAATAAAAGCGCGTTGGACCAGTTCTTGAACCTCGCTGTCGTTTTTCCTGAATTGCTTCAGAAAACGGAATAGCAACTCAACATGATCATCATATAAGATCTTGTAAGCTTGTGTATCCCCGTTCCGTATTCGCGAAATAAGAAAGGTTTCGTCAGTATTGCTTTTCTGGATATCCATTCAATACTATGATGCTTGAGAAGGGGAAAACGCTACACTATTTTTTTGCGAACGGCACGCTCTGTAGGTCAAAACCATGAATATGGGAGACAAGGTGTAAAGAAGTTGCGTGAAAGAATTAAAAGCTACTGAGTTGAACGATCAAGATCCTTACGGATTTGTTCGATAGTCAATTCCGCCTCCTGTCGATCGATTCCCAGCCATTTGCATGCCGTATGAAGATCGTTAAATACAATAGTATTTAATGATTGAGATCGTGCAAAATGAGTGAACATCGTGGATCGGTGAAATTCTTTTCCGGCAATAATTGCTATCTTTCGTCCCACGACCAATTCAGGATGTTTTAGAATATATTGTAGCACCTGTTTAATTTCCTCTTCTCCGATTGATATATCTGCCGATCCGATATGAATATCAACAATCTGCTTATTCGTATGGATAAAATCAGGATCCGCAAGTAGTTTTTCGACATTCTTCTTCCATTGCTCAAATGTGACATGATGGTGCCAGACGGAAATCGTAAGTTTTTTCTTCTTATCGCAAATGTATTTAATGCTCACACCAATATTCCTCTTCTCTCGGTCTGTGTATGAAAACGTATCGTTGATCCAGACATTGCACGCACGGTTTTTTTATTTTTCGATAAAGATTTTTTGACAACAATTACTTTAATGGTCGTAAGATCAGAAAACAGATCGAAAAAAAATACGATTGTTTGTGAAGTACGCAGATGCGGGACACTGGATGAAGTGATCGACAATGTTCAGCTCATCCAGTTCTTACGCGCTTCAGGATTCCATTTTGTGGTCGTCTTCTTCAGTTTCGTGAAGAACTCGATTGAGCTCTTTCCCGTAATATCTCCCGAACCGAACTTCGATTCGTTCCATCCTCCAAAGGAGAATGGTTCGCGGGGGACAGGTACACCGATATTGATGCCCACCATTCCTGCGCTGACATGTTCCGCAACATAGCGGGCGATGCCGCCGCTCTGAGTGAATACCGATGCGGCGTTGCCGTACGGATTTGCATTCTCGATCTTCAATGCTTCATCAACATCGGACGCACGGATGATGGAAAGCACTGGACCGAAGACTTCTTCTTTTGCAATATTCATTTCTGGTTTTACAAAATCAATCACCGTCGGACCGACATAATAGCCATTCTCTTTTCCAGTAACTTTTGTATTGCGTCCGTCGAGCAATATCTTTGCGCCTTGCTGTTCCGCTTCAGTGATATATCGTTCGATCCGTTCCTTTGCGATTTTTGAGATTACCGCGCCGAGATTCTTTCCTGGAATAATCTTTTTTGATTCCTCAACCAATCGTGTAATGATATGGTCAACAGGTCCTACTGCAACCATTGCGGATGCGGCCATACAGCGCTGTCCGGCACAGCCGCTCATGGAGGCGGCGACATTTGATGCAGTCATCTCTTCATGTGCATCGGGCATAACAATCAGGTGATTTTTTGCGCCGCCCAGACATACAGCCCGTTTCAAATGCGACGTTGCGCGTTGATAGACGATCTTTGCAACTTTTGTCGATCCGACGAATGTCACTGCGTGAATTCCTGAATGATCACAGATTGCTTCCACTGCTTCCTGTCCGCCATGAATAATATTTAAAACGCCGTCCGGTAATCCTGCTTCTTTTAAAAGTTCTGCCAATCTGCACGAACTTAAAGGAACAAGTTCCGATGGTTTCAGGATCATCGTATTCCCCAACGCGAGCGCATTCGGAATTGTCCAGTTCGGTACCATCGCCGGAAAATTAAACGGTGTTATGCTTGCCACAACTCCCACCGGATAACGGTCAATACGGCACTCGACTCCCCGGCTCACTTCCAATATTTCTCCTGAAATAAGCTGCGGCATTGAACAGGCAAATTCAGTTAATTCGATGCTCTTGTCCACCTCTGCCATCGCTTCTGAAAGTATCTTTCCATTTTCCGTGTAGACCAATTCGGCCAGTTCATTCGCATGCTGTTCTAGAAGAGCTCGATATCGGAAAAATATTTGCACTCGTTCCTTTATCGGCATTGCTGACCAGGAGGGGAGGGCCGATGTAGCGGCCCGAACAGCCAGTTCAACATCGTTCATTCCAGACAATGGAACAAAGGCGATCACTGCACCGGATGACGGATTTTCTACAGGAAGGGTTTTGCGCCCATGAGGTTGTTGCCAGGCTCCCGCGATAAAGTTGCTGAGTGTTGTTGGATTCATTGGTTCTCCGATAATAGATGAAAGTGTCAAAAAGTAACGATGTCCGTTGAGAGAATCAAGTTATATAGGGTTATGAAGTTTATCGACATTAACTCTTGATTTATTTGCGGAAAATCCATATATTTATTCCCTATAAATCAAGCATAATTTTTTAGGAGAAATAATCGTGGCGTTTGTTGACAAAAGTACAACATTTTTCAGAGAAGGCGACGTGCCGCAAAAATGGTTCGTTGTTGATGCCAATGGCAAAACATTGGGTCGTATTGCATCGCATGTAGCGCACATTCTCCGCGGGAAACACAAACCGCAATTCACTCCGAATGCCGATATCGGTGATTTTGTCATCGTCGTCAATGCTGATAAAGTGAAGGTGACCGGAAAACGTACCGAACAAAAAGAGTATTTCCATTATACGGGATATCCAGGCGGCGCCGTGTTCCAGCAATTTAAAGATGTATTGAAAAATCATCCGGAACGTGTGATTGAGCATGCAGTGAAGGGAATGATCCCGCACACGAAACTCGGCCGTCAGATCATCAAGAAATTGAAAGTGTATGCAGGCACGGAACATCCGCATGCCGCACAGAAA
>JALNZH010000309.1 GCA_023229405.1 Bacteroidota bacterium | reverse complement strand
ATCCAGATATTGTTCATTGAATCGACAAAAAAGGAATGAATAAAATTTGAGGCTAATCCTTGTGTGGTCGTATATCTTCCAACCACCGAATCGCCGCGAAGTATCAACAGTCCGTCGCCGTCAGTCCCAACCAATGTGTTGCCGTTGCGGTCTTCAGAGAGAACGTTGATAAAGTCGTTCGTTACCCCTTTATCTGCCCCAAACCTAGTTTTTTTATTGTTAACGACTTTATACAATCCAGCACCGGATGTACCGACCCACAAGACTCCTAGTCGATCTGAGTAGACACAATTCACCGCAAGATCTTCAAATTTCAGTTCGGCCGGTAGCGGGACAACTTTCTCGTTCACGATTCTGTTTAATCCGTTAATCGTGCCAACCCAAATTCCGTTGCCGATATCGTGTGTGATAGACCAAATTAGTCCGTGCGATAAGCCGTTTTTCTTATTATAAACTCGTTTGACTTTTTTTGCATCATCGAACAGCACTAATCCTTCGTCCGTTCCGACCCAGAGTTGTCGTTTGTTATCTTCAAACACCGTCCAAGTATTATTGTGGGGCATTCCTTCTTTCATGGAATACGAAGTAAAAATTCCGTCTTTCAAAACATTCAGTCCGCCGCCATCAGTGCCGATCCAGAGATTTCCTTCCCGATCAACAAAAACCGTGTTCACCAGACGTTCCGAAAGTCCTTCCTTTTCCGTAAATGCCGAGAGCTCACCTTTATAGTATCGTGAGATCCCTTTATTCCCGGCGATCCACATATTTCCTTGTTGATCGGTGATCATTTCATAGACACCCGATCCCGGTAATCCTGACTCTTTGGTAATGTGCAACAGGCTTTTCAGTGTATTGTTTTCGAGTGAAAATCTTTGTAATCCGTTCCGACCTCCAATCCACATGTCTCCGGAGTGTGAACCGAGCAGGCCGTAATTTTCTTTTGATGCCAATCCATCTTTTTGTGTAAAGTTGAGGATCGTGTCGCGAGTAATAACAGATACGCCCCCTTCGGCTGCGACCCAAATTCGTTCTTTAAAATCCTGGATGACTTCCCATGTATTGTTGCTCACCAATCCATTGCGTGTTGTATAGTGAGTGACACCGGCAGAATCAATTCGAACAATACCGCTGTCGCGTGTGGAGACCCAGATAGCTCCCGAAAAATCCTTGTAGATATGCCGCAGTTGTGTTCCATTCAGTTGCGGCGCATTTGTAATATTGGTGAAAACTCCGTGATCGTATGTCAATACTCCGTCGCTGAGCATGGCGATCCAGAGTTTCCCTTTTATATCAAGGCAGAGAGAAATAATATGGTTATTCTTGATTTGTGGTGTGTTGTTTTTATCGAAAACGGTGAATTGTACACCATCGAATCGTACCAACCCTTCTTGGGTGGCAAGCCAGAGAAAACCATCCTTGGTTTGTTGAATGGAATTTACAGAATTTTGCGGAAGGCCGTGATCAGTTTGCCACACTTCATGCGTGTATTGCGTTATCGCTTTTTTTGGATCGGGTCCTTTGAATTTCAACGATTGGGCAAATCCAGGAAGAAACACAAAAAGTATTAGCGCAGCAGTAATAGCATAATTATTCATATGGGTGAATGTACTACGAATGGATGCTTTTCACAACTTAAAAAATTGAACAACGATCCATGAACGACGATCCATAATCTTTGAAAATCAAAAAGCAAATTCTCTTCCGTTGAAAATTTACGCATTGATCGATAAAGCACGACGGAATCTCCTATTGTATAGAGCGACGCACGCATTCACCGTTGTTGATCTCTTTTTTTTGTAAAAAATCATCGGGACAAGGAAAAAAACATTCGACAAACGCTCATTTACCGATCCAGGATTTGAATGCGGCAGCATTTTCTTGACTGACGATCACATCGTCCTTTACGGGAGGAATGAGATTGACCAGCACTTTCCCTTTCTCGATTTGGCGAAACTGTGAAATGGCATTGATAATGGCAAGATATTTTCTGTTGATCCGAAAGAACCGAGCACCGTTAACCAGACGTTCGATCTCAGCAAGAGGCTTATCGACAATGTACCGAACTCCCTTCGTATCGATCAAAAATGTGATCTTATGCTCGGAATAAAAGTAGGCGATCTGTTCCATACGCAAAGCGATGAAATCGGTCCCTTTCTTTACGACCATTCGGTCGGTGATCGGTGTTTGTTTACGGATCTGTTCGGTGAGCGATGGAAGATCGACGGTGAAATGTTGTTTCAATGACTGATATTTTTTTAATGCACGGAAGAGTTTTTCTTTGTCGATCGGTTTCAACAAGTAGTCGATGCTGTTGAATGCAAAGGCTTTCAGCAAATATTCGTCATAGGCGGTCGTGAAGATAAGAGGGGAAGTAACCGGGAGTTGTTGAAAGATCTCCAATGAAAGTCCATCATTCAGCTGAATATCCGCCAGGATGCAGTCCGGAGCCGGATGTCGGGAGAGCCATTCTACCGATTCTTTCACACTGCGTAAAGTTGCGGTTATACGGATGCCTGGATCAAATTCGCGGACCATCGCGATCAGCCGTTCGGCAGCAGGACGTTCATCTTCAATGATTAAAATGTTCATGTTGTTTTCAGCAACGGAAGAATAACGGTGAAAGTTGTTCCGTCATTCCGATAGGTCATTTCCTGTTCTGTGATAAGTTTATAGCGTTCATTCAAATTCTTCAACCCGACGTGGGACGACCGCTCACCGAGGCTCTTTGGACGAAGAGCATTGACGACCACCGCCGCTGATTTTGTGAACGTCACCGAAATATCTAGCGGGCTCTGTTCGGAAAATTCATTATGTTTGATCGCGTTCTCCAGCAGGATCTGCAGCGAGATCGGCGGTATCAGAAAGTCATCGTGAGCAACCGATGGATCGATCGTCAGCGATACCGTTTCGCCGAATCGGATCCTCAGCAGAGAAAAATATTTTTCAGCAAAGAAGATTTCTTCGGACAGCAGCACAAGGTTACGGTCCTTGTTTGAAAGAATATACCGGTACACCTCCGCCAAATTGTCGTTGAACTCTTTCGCTTTCGTTGGATCGTTCTCGATCAAATGCGAGAGTGTATTGAGAGAATTGAACATGAAATGTGGATCGATCTGATTCTTGAGCGCCTCAAGTTCCGCCTCAAGCTTGGCTTTTTCCAGAAACTCACTTTTCGATTTGTCCGTTCCCCAGGACTTGATGAGAAAAACCGTTTCATACGTATGGGTGATGAACACGACACAGACCACGCAGAGTGCCGTTGCTTTGAAGATCACATCCCAATCCGCGGTGGCATGCTGTGCAAACACGTACCACATTGTCATCAAACCAACGGAGATGGGAATGGTGTAAAAAATATTGGAGACAACGAGTGCGATCACTTTGTACATCGGTTGACTGAGCCAGGAAAAGCGGAGGCGTAGGCGGAAGAGCAGATAGCGATTCCCCTGCCAGATGGCGAAGGCGATAAATGTAAAGTAGAGATACGCAAAAAATAGCTCGTTACTTGTATAGAGAGAGTTGTCGATCATTCCGGTGATATTGGGAATGACGAAACCAAAAAACGGAATCAGCACAATGCGGATCGTGGTGTCGTTCAATTCAAGATCAATGCTCTCATCATTCATTTTAAAATGTCCCGCAGATCGCGTAGATTGATGGAAAGAAGTATTTTCCGCAAATCAGACAGAAATAAAATAACAAAAGGAAAGGTACAGTCAAAGATTATTGACTTTTCGATAGATTGAAGCGGCAATAGTAACAGTATTGAAGTTCACGAGGATGCCGAGTTTCATTCCGGTCAATTTAAGATAGGTAAGCAGTTGTTTGCGATGAACAGCAGCAAATGTTTCAATAGATTTAATCTCAATGATTATTTTTCATTAACCAGGATATCGATCCGAAACCCGATCTCCATAGTCATGTTCCTATAGACAACAGGGAGAGGCACCTGGGTCAGGACGTCCATCCTTTCCAATTTTAAGTGGTACGTCAATGCAAATTCGTAGACAGATTCCAACAATCCAGGGCCCAATTCATTATAGGCCGCGAAAATAGCACCACGGATTTTGTAGGAGATCTCATTTTCAATCATCTTTTTTTTGAATTAATCTGCGGGAAATATTCCATGATCATACTTGTCCAAAATAAATCATACAAGAGAAAAACTTATTCCTTTTTTTCTTGACGGGGTTCCGAAGGAATGCCGACATGGTATAAAGATTTGGTCGGCACAAGAAAAGAAGCACAAGAACCCCTTGCGAAATGTAATGCGCGCGATGAATCCGGTTCGCACTTGCCCGTAGATGGAAAAAAACGCCATCAAAAGTCCCTTCATGATTTCAGACCCCCCTCTGTATCTCCCCCCTTGGTAGGGGGAGAAAAAGCTCGCTCAATCCTCCTAAATTTCGCTCCCTCCCACATCTTATCCAACACTGTAAGAAATGTAGGGGAGGGCTTACTTTTCTCAACAACA
>JALNZH010000308.1 GCA_023229405.1 Bacteroidota bacterium | reverse complement strand
GTTCGACGCAGTGCAGAAACAGCGGTCATCCTGAGCAAATCCTTTGCTGTTTGTTCCGAAGGAATCCCTGCGGGAAAGGATGCGTCTCCCGATAGGGATGCCTTCGGCAGAAGCATGACTTAACTATCTTAGCCTGCACCTTGCTCACCATGACCGTTTTACTTGTTTTGCGTAACGTGAGTAAATCATTACAGGTAATGTTTTATTGCTCAAACAAGGGAAGCATATGAACGGACATTTTTATTTTGAAATCCAAGCCGACGATACACACCGTGCAGTCAACTTTTATAAAAAAGTATTCGACTGGAAATTTGAAGAAGCGCCCGGACTTCCTGTTGAGTATTGGCGGATCGAAACCGGCGGATCGGGTGGCGGACTTCTCAAACGTCCAGCCCCTACACCTCCTCCGCAGAGTGGAACAAATGCGTTTGTCTGTTCGTTGGAAGTTGAGGATTTTGATATGACTGCACAAACGATTATGGATCTCGGTGGATTGGTTGCACTTCCAAAGTTTGCCGTTCCCGGTAAGTGCTGGCAGGGGTATTTTCTGGATACTGAAGGCAACACATTTGGAATCTTTGAGGTCGATGAAAAAGCAAAATAAGAAAAAGATTACAGCAGAAAATAACTCGGAAGGTACAGCAAAACACTTCATTGAGAGACTGAATACATACCGTTCGGAAGTCGAATTGATGAAGCATCACCGGTATTTTACTTTTGATGAAAAGAGCACAACAGATCGATTTATCGGTGTGCGCATGGGACAAGTGTTTGCTCTCGCCAAAGAATTCTCAGAAATGCCTCCAAATGAAATTGAAAAACTTCTCGAAAGTCCCATCCACGAAGTGCGTGCGGGTGCTGTCAGTATCATGGATAAACAATCCCGCGGAAAAAAGACAACCGAACAGCGCAAAAAAGAATTGTTTGATCTTTATATAAGGCGCCACGACCGGATCAATAATTGGGATCTGGTCGATCTCGGCTGCTTGTATATGATCGGGAATTATCTTTTGGATAAACCGCGCAAAATCCTTTACAAACTCGCAGAATCGAAAAATATGTGGGAACGGCGTACGGCAATTGTGGGAACTGCATATTTGATCAGGAAGAAACACGTTGACGATGTGTTTACCATTGCCGAGATGTTGATGCATGAAAAAGAAGATCAGGTAAGCAAAGGGACCGGTTGGATGCTTCGCTTTGCCGGGGATGTTGATCGACACCGGCTATTGCATTTTTTGGATACATATGCCGCAATAATGCCGCGGGTTGCTTTACGAAACGCTATTGAACATCTTGATAAAAAACAACGGGAACATTATTTACACTTTAAAGATAAAACGTAAACTAATACTTACTTGGCAAACAAAAGGAGAACTATGGCGAAAAATATTTCAATAATTACAATCAATGCACCACTTCAAAAAGTGTGGGACACAATTACAAAACCGGAGCTTGTAAAACTATGGCAATACGGAAGTGATTTGTTCACAACGTGGGAAATTGGCAGCGACATCAAATTTAGAACCACCTGGGAAGACAACGTATTTGAACAATGGGGGAAGGTTTTAGTGGTGAAACAAAACGAATTAGTGAAGTATAGTTTGTTTGCTCCAAGACCAGGACTTGAAGACAAACCCGAAAATTATTTTATCATGAACTATATTTTGACAAACGAAAACGGTCAGACAAAGCTGGAAATAATACAGGAAGATAATCGGCCAAACGCAGTTCAAGAAAAACCCCAGGGTGAAGAAAATCCAATTTTACAATCCCTTAAACAAATTGCAGAAACTCACTAAAAGGGGTTTCAAAAAAATACCTATTTATTGCCATTTCTCTCCCGCGTTAGCAGGCTCGCCTGATCCTTTGGGCTTTGTTCGGTCTACAACTCGTAGAGAATGACAATAAAATTCATTTATCCGTATAACATAGCCGTCCAAAATAAAACCCTTATTGACAAAATTTTATCGAAACAAGTGGATTTATGGAAGATATTTTATGTTAAGAAAAGAAGGAATAAGTTTTTCTCTTTTATAATTTATTTTTGACAAGTATAACCGTATAATTCAACAAAATATTTGCAAAACTGCTTGATTTTTATCTATTCAGATCTTAATATGTAACCAAACGGTTACATATAGATTGATAAAATTATGAGAAGAGACGTTTTTCAAGCAATTGCCGATCCAAACAGAAGAGCGATTATTAGTTTACTGGCAGAACAGCAAAAATTGAATGTGAATGGGTTAGCAGAGAAATTTAAGATAAGCCGTCCGGCGATTTCAAAGCACATTAAAATTCTTACTGAGTGCGGATTGGTAGTAACTACCCAAGAGGGGCGCGACAAGTACTGCGAAATAAAATTTGAGAAATTGAACGAGGTCTCAACCTGGGTTGAACAATACAGAAAATTCTGGGAAGCAAAACTCGATGCACTGGGCGATTATTTAATAACGCTGCAAGCGAACGAGAAAAAATTATCGAAAGACAAAAAGTAATCATTTCATTATGCATTTGTATTTGAAGAACAAGAGATCAAAAAATTATTATCAATAATTATTGGAGATGGCGGTATGAATAATGAACCCTTTGTCATCGAACGAACATACAACGCGCCGGCAGAAAAGGTCTGGAACGCGATTACCGACAAGCACGAAATGAAGCAATGGTATTTCGATCTTGCAGAATTCAAAGCTGAAGTCGGTTTTGAGTTTCAATTCACCGGCGGTCCGTCACCGGAAAAACAATATTTACATCTCTGCAAAATTACCGAAGTGATTCCCGGTAAGAAGTTAACATATAGCTGGCGGTATGATGGTTACGAAGGGAATTCATTTGTTACATTTGAATTGTTTGCTGAAGGGATGAACACCAGACTGAAACTTACTCACGTTGGTTTGGAAACGTTCCCGGAAGAAAATCCGGATCTTGCAAAACACAATTTTGTTGAGGGATGGACAGATATTATCGGCAGATCACTAAAAGAATATGTGGAAAAGTAATAGGACATTACAAAAATTTTTGAAAAACCAAACTTATTGTAAACAGATAAATGACTGAATCACCATTGAGGAATTAATGAAAACGGCAATGAAATTGTCACTCCTGTTTTTTATTTTTTTCACTCTTTTTGTTTTACCCAATGTTTTCTTTCCACTTACTATCAAAACGGAGAATCAAAGCGAATACAATGCACAGATGATAGTTGTTTTTTTACTGACGCAGTTTTCCCTTATTCTCTATTTAATCAAACGCCTTAACCTGTGGGGAGTAAAACTTTTTCTCAGCACAACACTCATCTTTTGGGGTCTCCAAACTTTTATGACACAATCGGAGACATGGTATTTTAGAGAAGCGATGCCTGCAATTACCAATAAGGAATTACTAAATTTATTCTTGCGCCCGTTGATTACAGCGGTCACTTTTATACCGCTGGCAATATGGATATTGGGTAAGTGGAAACAGGATACCGAAAGTTCTACACCTCAAACAAAATCTAACCTACAATGGAAAGAAGTACTATGGCTTTCCGCCGCGTACGTAATAATTTATTTTGTGTTCGGTTATTTTGTTGCATGGCAATTTGAAGCCGTTCGATTGTTCTATTCGGGAAGCGCAGAAAATGCAGGATTTATCGGGCAAATACAGCAGACGTTGCAAACACAGAGTTTTATTTTTCTCTTTCAGTTCTTCCGTGGGTTTTTATGGATCATGATAGGTTTTCCAATAGTGTTATATTTAAAAGGAAGTAACAAAGAAAAAATTCTGGCATGCGTTTTTTTGTATTCGCTTTCTGCAATACAACTGATCGTCGATAATCCATTTATGCCGCAGCAGGTGAGAATGGCTCACTTATTGGAAATTGCCGCGTCAAACGGATTGTTTGGATTATTAATCGGATATGTTTCAACAAGAAGGGTCTAATTCACCGCCTCTTATCTGAAAGGCCCTTTCGGATCGGCGTGGTGTCACCGTGTCAACAGTTAATTTGAATTAGCTATTCTTTATACAACCGTGCACCTAAAAATATGCCGAGCACGATTGCAACAAAGCTGCCGATCAATTGCCCCGCTATAATACGGTCAGAAAAAATTCCAAGTGCGATGAAATCTAATACCACAGAAAATTTGCTTACTACCCAGAGAAACAGTGCTGCAAGCAATGCCGTTTTAGGTCCTGCACCAAAGCGAGGGCGTATACAGGCATAGATCCACACTCCGACGATGCCGTAAATAAAACACATCACCGTCCAGAGACTCATCGAGATGGATTGTGATGGAGGATGGATACGATCACCCATCTCTCGCCCCCATTGTTCAAAGTCACTGTTGAGAATTCCACCGTTGACGATTCCATTGATGATAAAAATAATAATCCCCGCCACAACCCCACCCAGCAGCACTCGCGCAATATTGACACCGGTCTTTTCCGTCATAGAAATTTTCCTCCTCAAATTAAGATTTGTAAGCGTCGTGCCCGCCAATCT
>JALNZH010000307.1 GCA_023229405.1 Bacteroidota bacterium | reverse complement strand
CCTTTAATAGAGGTGTTCCCCGGAACAATGGTCCGCTATCGTAGCCCACTGATAGATTGTCGATAAAAACATTGCCGGAACGTTTTGCGGACACGCTTTCAGACACTGTATCTTTTTATTTTTTAAAACCACGCACGCTTAACTGTGCGACAAAGAGTATCAGTGCAACGATTCCTGCTGCGAAAATTGTGTCGCCAAACGCCCGCATCCAGCGAAGTGTGGTCATCAAATCTGTCTGCAGAAATTCCGAACTGCGTGCATACCAGTAGCCATACTCAACGGAAGCCCATGTCTGCATCAGCCCTACCGGAAGCAGACTCAGTACCACCATTGCCATCAGGCCGATGTTCATCCCCCAGAATGCAAAACGGATTGTTTTGTTATCCCAGTTCAACGACGGGTTCATTGCGCGGAGGCAAAAAAGCAGCAGTCCGATGCCTAACATTCCATACACGCCGAATAATGCGGCGTGACCGTGGACCGGAGTTGTGTTTAATCCCTGCATATAGTATAAGGCCACGGGCGGATTAATCATGAAACCGAACAATCCCGCGCCCACCAGATTCCAGAATGCGACCGCGACAAAGAAATAGATGGGCCATTTGTAATTCTGTACCCATTCTTTCGCTCGTGACAGTTTGATATTTTCCCATGCTTCATATCCAACGAAGACCAACGGTACCACTTCCAGTGCACTAAAGACGGAACCGAGAGCCAGCACAATGGTCGGGGTTCCGGAAAAATACAGATGATGGAGCGTGCCAATAATTCCGCCGGAAAGGAATATTGTTGCAGAGAGTACAGTTGATTCTCCCGCTGTTTTTACGCTGATTAATTTCAATCGTGCGAACAGGAAAGCAATCACAACCGTGGCGAAGACTTCAAAGAAACCTTCCACCCACAGATGAACAACCCACCAACGCCAGTATTCGGCAACGGCGAGATTCGTATGATGTCCCACCATCAATGCCGCTCCGTAGAATGATGCAATCGCACCGCTGGAGATCAAAAAGAGAGTCAAGATCGGTTTTTGTTCATCCTTCCGTTGCAGCGCGGGACGAATTGACCGATACATCAGCACAAACCAAAGGACCAAACCAATAAGCAAGGCGATCTGGAAAAATTTTCCTAGATCGATATATTCGTAACCACTGTGTCCAAAGTAAAACAACATGTTGTCCGGAAGATAGTGCATAATGCTCATCCATTCACCCGCCATGGATCCAAGCACCACAACCAGCAGCGCACCAAATAACACATTCACACCCAGTCGCTGGAATTTCGGTTCAACGCCGCTCACCGCCGGTCCGATAAATAACCCAGCCGCCAGCCAGGCAGTGGCAATCCAGAAAATGCCGAGCTGTGTATGCCAAGTTCTTGCAACAGAATAGGGGAGGTAATCGGCGAGAGGAATGCCGTAGAATCCGTCCCCTTCCACTCCATAATGTGCGCAGACAATTCCCATTGCCATCTGCAGCAGCAGCAGACCGAGCACTGTCCAAAAATATTTCAGAGTCGCACGCTGCGACGGGGTTGAGATCGCATTCAGCAGCGGATCCAACGCAGGAACATCTCCCAGCATTCCTTCTTCTTTTCTGGAAGCAAAGAACCACGCCATGCCGCCAATTCCCGCCAGCAATACGATAATGCTGACGCCGGTCCAAACCACAGCATCCCCGGTCGGCCTGTTGCCGATCAACTCTTCGTGGGGCCAGTTGCTGGTATAAGTAATATTGTCGTCGGGACGATTCGTTGATGCCGCCCAGGAAGACCAAAAAATGAACGCTGCGAATTGACGGAGCTTCGTCGGATCTGAAATAGTGTTTTTCTGAATAGCGTAATCTTCATTGCCGTTCGAAAATACTTCCGTATAGTGTTTTAGATTCGCTTCAAATGCTCGAGCTCGAACTGGATCAACGGTGATCTGTTTGGTGTCCGGGTTATACGTATTACTTTTAATCATCAACTCCAGGCGGGATCGGAGCTGTGCCTGAAGCTCGCCGTTCAGCGCATCATAGGATTTTCCAAATGATGTGTGAGACCAGTCGTTGAGAATAAACACCAATTCCCGATGAAGCCAATCGGCAGTCCAATCCGGCGCAACGTAACTGCCGTGTCCCCAGATAGAACCAACTTCCATTCCACCCATTGCCTGCCAAACATTTTGGCCTGCCGCAATGTCGCCCAAGGAAATCATTACCGTCCCGTCGGTGGAAACGACCATCTCCGCAATCGGCGGAGCCTGTTGATAAATACGGACACCAACCCATCCTAGGACGATGAACGAAAGAACAATAACTGCGCTGAATCCTAACCAATATTTTTTCATAGAAACACCTTTTGTATTTAGTTTGTTGAAATCATTTCTTGTTCCAGCGCAATTGCTTTCGGGAACAAGATATTATTTTCCAAATGCACATGCCGATGCAGATCGAGTTCGAATTCTTGCAATTCCTGAAATGTCACTCTGTATGTCGTGCAAGCATCGACCGGCAAGGAGTAGTTATTACTCAACGAACGGATAGCATACATTTCATCTCCGGCATTTTCGTGTTCGGACTCCATCAGGAGGATGGGATTTTGCACACTGCCGAACGGCGCGTGAATGGCGGGTTCATTGTGTTTCTTTGCAGCATATATTTTTTTAATGAACGGAAAAAGCATTTGCTCTTCTTTTTTCATGTGTTGCTGCAGTTCTAATGCGACCACTTCAAAATGCTCTGCGATACTCAATAATTCGGGATGGTTGGCTCCGTGCACGGCGGCAATCTTCCGTGTGTGCATGTACAGCACAGGAATTATTTTCGCAACATAGGCATGATGGTTCTGTACAATATAGTCGCACAAGATATCGGGTTCCCATTCCGTAAATGGAACATTCGACAGTTCAGCAGCATTCTCTATGAATGCAAGGTCATTCAATACGGATGCAGGTTCAATTCCTTTATCTTTGCATGCCTCATCAATAGTTTTTCCGCCGCGGCAGCAAAAGTCGAGCGAATATTTTTCGAAGACTGCTGCTGTGTGAAAATTGTCAGTGACGATCTCTTTCAGTGATTTCGTCTGTAACGATGAAGGTATCATATATTTTCCCGGATAAATTTGTCTGATTTAACGGAGTCAATATAAACTGAAATCCGCATAGGGAGCTTATGATGTATGTCATAATGGTGAAAATTTCTTCAAGGATGGATCCAGTACAGCAAGAACATCATTTGGAGTTTTGAGTCCATATGATTTTCCCGTCGGCATCAATCTCCAGCTGCCGTTTTTGTTCAAGAGATTTGATGGATCTGATCACGGTTTCAACGCGGAGTCCTGTCATATCGGCCAGCTGTTGGCGGGTGAAGGCGAGTTTTATGGATGTTTTCCCGTAGGGAGCTTCGTGGTCCACAAGATACCGGATTAATGTGAGCAAGCGATGCTCTGCTTCTTCAATGGCGAGTTCCGACAGCATTGTGGATTTATAGACCAATCGTGTTCCAAGTGTTTTTGTGATTTCAAGATGGATCGGGAAATTGTCTTTCAGCAGTCGAAGAAAATCGTTGTATCCAACTTTCCAGACTTCACTTTTTTCCGTCGCGGCAGCAGATGCTGGATATGGTCCTTTTGAAAAGAACGGCGGTTCGCCGAAGCTCTGTCCTGCGGTAAAGTATCCCTGTACGAACTCTCTGCCGTCTTCACTGTAGTTGGACATCTTGATTTTTCCCGACTTCACAATGTAGAACGACGTGGCCGGTTCCCCCTGTTGAAAGAGCATGCCGCCTTTACTCAGTGAAATAATTGTTGCGTGGTATTGTGCGAGGAGAGACTCGTTGATCATGTGAGTAAAATAACAGTATTCAACGACTTTCCCAACATGGAGAATCCGTGCGCGACCGATGGTTCATCACCGTCCTCTACGTATAACGACCATAGAGTTTTTCGTTGACTTACACCCTCCTTTTTCGTATTTTTGTAGTCCAAAATTGAGATACAGAGTCACAGGAATAATCGGAAGGAAGAGATACAATGTACGCAGTAGTGGAAATAGCAGGACAGCAATACAGAGTGAATCCGTCGGAAAAGCTCTACGTGTCGAAACTCGAGAATGATGTCGACAGCGTTGTGACGTTCGATACAGTGTTGCTTCGTGCGGACGATAAAAAGGTCACAATTGGCAATCCGATCGTGAAAGGCGCTTCAGTGGTCGCAAAAGTCTTGGCGCATAGCAAAGACGATAAAGTGATTGTGTTCAAGAAGAAACGCCGTAAAGGGTATCGCGTGAAACGCGGTCACCGCCAGCAATACACACAGATCGAAATCACGTCAATTAATTAAGTTTACGATTTAGAGGAGTTTGAACTATGGCACATAAAAAAGGGGCCGGAAGTACTAAGAACGGGCGCGATAGTAATGCTCAGCGTCTTGGTGTAAAACGTTTCGGCGGAGAATTGGTCAATGCGGGTGAGATTTTAATCCGTCAGCGCGGCACAAAGTTCCATCCGGGCGATAATGTCGGACGCG